>DAIOEY010000099.1:5080-6639 GCA_036745995.1 Acidimicrobiales bacterium
CGCGATTGGACCGGTGACGATGAGCTCTTCGTGGTCACGTCGCCCCCGGTTCCTTGCGTGTTCACACCGGTCGCTCGGGCGATCCATGCGTCGATACCCCCAGGAATATCGGCGATCGTCCCGTCCTCGTGGACCTCCAGCAGACGATCGGTGGTGCGACTGAGGAACGTGCGGTCGTGCGAGACCACGACCAACGTGCCCGACCATTGGCTGAGAAATGTTTCGATGAGGCGAATCGTCTCCAAGTCGAGGTCGTTCGTCGGTTCGTCGAGGAACAGTACGTTGGGCCGCTCGGCGAGCGCGAGCAGCAACTGCAAACGCCGTCGCTCGCCGCCGGAGAGCTCCCTGGCTTTGGTGGAAGGAAGGGCGCCAGTGAACCAGAACCGCTTCATCAGTGCGACGTCGGCGAGGGAGCCAGGTATGCCCTGGGGACCGGCGACGAGTTCCTGCACGGTCAAGTCCAGATCGAAGTCGCCGCCGTTCTGTTCGAAGTACGACGTCACGACGGTCGGGCCGCGTTTCACGGTTCCCTTCGACGGTTCGATCATTCGAGCGAGCAGGTGGAGAAACGTCGACTTTCCAGCGCCGTTGGGTCCGACGACGCCCACGCGGTCACCGGGGCCGATCTCGAAATTGACGTCCTTGAGGATTTGGCGCGTGCCGTCGTAGGAGAAGGCAACGTTGTGGGTCCGTATCACCATGGTGCCGAGGCGGGGTGTGTCGATGCTCAGGTCGAGAGATCCCTCGCGAGCGGCAGCCTGCGGACGTTGGGCGAGCAGGCGCAGGGCCGCGTCGATTCGGGCTTGGGGTTTCGTCGAGCGGGCCTTCACGCCGCGACGCAGCCACGCCAATTCGGTCCTGGCGAGGTTGCGTCGCGTTTGCTCGGCCGAGGCCGCCTGCTCCTCGCGCTCGGCCTGGGCCTCCAACAATCGTGAATAACCACCAGCGTGGATGAAGGTCTTGCCGCGGTCGATTTCGACCATTCGGGTTGTGACCTGGTCGAGGAGGAATCGGTCGTGGCTCACGAGAACGACCGCGCCGCGAAAATCGAGGATCTGCTGTTCCAGCCATTGAATGGCGTTCAAGTCCAGGTGGTTCGTCGGTTCATCGAGAATCAGCACGTCGTTGGGTTCGGCGAAGAGGCGAGCCAGTGCGACGCGTTTCAGTTGTCCTCCGGAGAGGTGGGCGGTGTCGGTGTCGACAGCGCCCAGCATCCCGAGCCGGTCGAGTGCGGCGTCGACGTGCCACCCAGCTCCGAGTGCTTCACGCACCGATCCGTCAGGGAGGTGCGGGATCTGATCGAGCATTCCCACTTGGACCCCTCGGCCTCGCCGTAGGTCGCCTGAATCCGGCTTCAGTTCGCCGGCGATGATCCGCAGCAACGTCGATTTCCCAACGCCATTGATGCCGACGACGCCGATGCGATCGCCCGAAGAGATTGTCAGAAAGAGGTCTTCCAGGAGGGCACGATCGGTGCCGTGGAGGGTGACCTTTTGAAGGTCGATGAGGATTGCCATGCGACAAACAGGTTAGCGACGCGCTTGCGCTAAGCCTCGCCT
>DAIOEY010000100.1:0-6629 GCA_036745995.1 Acidimicrobiales bacterium
TCACGTCCACCCAGACCTCGACGGGCAGCGTCGACTCGGCTAACGACTCGTACACCCCGATGGGTGGGTTCGCAGCCATGACTGGCATGATGCTCGGTGAAGTCAGTCCCGGCGGGGTGGGGAGCGGGCTGTACACGATTCTGCTCTTCGCCATCATCACCGTCTTTATCGGCGGATTGATGGTTGGACGAACTCCGGAGTATCTGGGAAAAAAGATACAGGCCAGGGAAGTGAAGCTCGCCGCCTTCGGGGTGCTGGTCATGCCGATCACCGTTCTCGTCCTCACTGCCATCGCGGTGTCGGTCCATGCTGGGCGGGCAGGGCCGCTCAACGCCGGGCCCCACGGCTTCTCCGAGATTCTCTACACGTTCACCTCGGTCACTAACAACAACGGTTCCGCCTTCGCCGGCCTCAGCTCCAACACCGCCTTCTACAACAACATCGAGACGGTGGGCCTGCTGCTGGGGCGCTTTGCCATCATGATCCCGGTACTCGCGTTGGCCGGGACCCTAGCCGCCAAGAACGTCGTGCCAGCGTCACTCGGGACGTTCCGCACTGACAAGCCGATGTTCATCGGACTGCTCATCAGTGTCATCCTCGTGGTGGGCGCGCTCACCTTCTTTCCCGCCGTCTCTCTTGGACCCATCGTCGAACAGCTCTCTCACGGGAGGTTCTTCTGATGACGACGCATTGTCGCCGCGGCACCTGGTCGTCGTCTGAGTACAGAGGACGTGCGCGCGTCGCCCACGCCGTAGCGCACGACGAACTTGTCGTGCACCCACCCCTGGCGGAGTCCACGACCTGCCGCGGTCTGAAAAGAACGTGGTTGGCCACCTTGAAGGAGGTTCAGCTTCATGAGCAACGTTGATTTGGCCGCCCCCGCGTCGAGCGGCGCGAACCCGGACGCGCTCAAGGGCGCCGGCGGCATGACTCGACGGCGAGGACTTTTCGACCGAGAGATCCTCGCCCGGGCAGCGTGGGATGGGCTCAAGAAGTTCGATCCTCGGGTGCAGGTGCGAAATCCCGTGATGTTCGTCGTGCTCCTTGGCACGGTCGTGACCTTTCTCGAGTCAATTGCTCACCCGAGCCTGTTCGACTGGCTCATTACCATCTGGCTCGCGCTCACCGTATTCTTTGCGAACTTCGCCGAGGCAGTAGCCGAGGGACGGGGTAAGGCTCAGGCCGATGCTCTCCGACGGCTGCGCGTCGAGACCCACGCGCGCCGTCAGCGGCCGGACGGCAGCGAAGATCGGATCGCGGCGGCCGATCTGGTCCGAGGCGACCTGGTCGTGTGCGAGGCGGGCGACATCATTCCCTCCGACGGAGAGATCGTCGAAGGCGTAGCCTCGGTGGATGAGTCGGCGATCACGGGTGAGTCCGCGCCGGTCATCCGCGAATCCGGCGGTGACCGCTCGGCGGTGACGGGGGGAACACGCGTTCTCTCGGACCGTATCGTGGTCCGCATCACGGCCGAACGGGGGCACACGTTCCTCGACCGCATGATCGCGCTCGTTGAGGGCGCCCATCGTCAAAAGACGCCCAATGAAATCGCCCTGACAATTCTCTTGGCCGCCTTGACGATCGTCTTTGTGCCGGTCGTCGTCGTTCTTCAACCCTTCGGAGCGTTCGCGGGCGGGAGCGTCTCAGTGATTGTCCTCATCGCACTCTTGGTGTGTCTCATCCCCACCACCATTGGTGCGCTCTTGTCGGCGATCGGCATCGCCGGAATGGACCGCCTCGTTCAGCGCAACGTGCTCGCCATGTCGGGTCGTGCGGTGGAGGCGGCCGGTGACGTGCAGACCCTGCTCTTGGACAAGACGGGCACGATCACACTCGGCAACCGCATGGCGTCGGCATTCTTTCCCGTTAGCGGCCACAGTGAAGAAGAGCTGGCCGCGGCGGCGCAGTTGGCCTCGCTGGCCGATGAGACTCCCGAAGGTCGCTCGATCGTCATACTCGCGAAAGAGAGATTCAATATCCGTGAGCGCGATCTCGGCGTCGAGCACAACTTCGTCCCCTTCAGCGCTCAGACCCGTATGTCAGGCCTCGATGTTGATGGTCGTCAGATCCGCAAGGGCGCGGCCGAAGCGGTTGGGCGCTGGGTGAAAGGCCAGGGTGGACAAATATCGCTCGAGGTCGACCAGATCGTCGAGCGAGTGGCCCGGGCGGGCTCAACGCCGTTGGCTGTCGCCGACGGTCCGGACCTCCTTGGGGTCATCGAGCTGAAAGACGTCGTGAAAGAGGGCATCCGCGAACGGTTCGCCGAGTTGCGTGCGATCGGCATTCACACCATCATGATCACCGGCGACAACCCTCTCACCGCTGCCGCCATCGCACAAGAAGCGGGCGTGGATGACTATCTTGCCGAAGCCACGCCTGAGGCCAAGATGGCTCTGATCAAGGCGGAGCAGGAAGGCGGAAAGCTCGTCGCCATGACCGGCGACGGCACGAACGACGCCCCCGCGCTCGCCCAAGCCGACGTTGGCGTCGCGATGAACACGGGCACGACGGCGGCAAAGGAAGCGGGGAACATGGTCGATCTCGATTCCAACCCCACCAAGCTGATCGACATCGTGGAGATTGGAAAGCAGCTGCTCATCACACGAGGCGCGCTCACGACGTTCTCTATCGCCAACGACGTCGCCAAGTACTTCGCTATCATCCCCGCTCTCTTCGTCGCGACCTATCCGCAGCTTCACACGCTCAACATCATGGGCCTGCACAGTCCAGAAACAGCCGTGCTGTCAGCCGTGATCTTCAACGCTCTCGTGATCATTGCCCTCATCCCATTGGCCTTGCGCGGTGTGCGATTTCGGCACTCGAGCGCGGCTGCGATCCTGCGGCGCAACGTCTTGATCTACGGGGTCGGGGGAGTCATCGCACCGTTCATCTTCATCAAGTTCATCGACATGATCCTCACCGCGACGGGAGCCTTCTAATGCACAGTCAGCTCCTTCTCAATCTGCGCCGAGGACTGCTCGTCACGGTGTGCTTCTTCGTCCTTCTGGGCCTCGCCTACCCGCTGGCGGTGACCGGAATTGGTCAAGCCTTCTTCAATCACCCAGCCAACGGGTCACTTACGAAGAACGGTTCCACGCTGATCGGTCAGCAATGGAAGGGGCCGAAGTGGTTCCAGGGCCGCCCCGATGGCGGCGACCCGATGGCGACGGGCGGCACCAACCTCGGACCACGCTCCAAGACGCTCGTGAAGGACGTGAAGGAACAGATTGCCCTGTTGAAAAAAGAGGGGATCACTCCAACGCCTGATCTCGTGACCACCTCGGGCAGTGGCGTCGACCCCGATATAGCCCCCGTCGACGCCTACGCCCAGGTGAACGCGGTGGCGAAAGCCCGCGGCCTATCGGTCGCCGCTGTACGTCACCTGGTCTCAACGCAAATTCATCCAGCTGAATTTGGGTTCCTCGGGTCGTCGTACATCAACGTGCTCCAACTCAACGAGGCACTCAGAACCCTGCGATGAGCAGTTTTGAACTCACTGATGCCTCTTCGTGGGAGGGCTTGCCGGTGGCTCGGCGCGTGATCGACGGACGTCCTAGGGCTTGTGTCGTGATTACCGGTACGATCGTCGCTACCGAGGTCACTAGCCGTGGGAGCAGCCCCGTGTACCGCTGTACGCTCGAGGACGGAAGTGGCGAACTCGATATTCTCTTCCTCGGTCGATCCTCCGTGCCGGGCTTTAGCGTGGGAACTCGTTGCAGTGTCGAAGGCCTGGCTCTGAAGGAAGACAATCGCTTGGCGGTATGGAACCCGCTCTACCGCTTCGAAGCGCCGGTCACTGATCCTGGGCCGAGCGACGAATCTTCTGTCGTCCAAGAGGCGACGCTCCGCGACGAAGCGGCGCCCGATGTGACCGGGTCGTTGTCGCCGGATCCCGGGGCGAGCTTCGAGCAGGTCGAGTCGACTGGTCATTTTCGGGTCTACCTCGGAGCGGCTGCGGGCGTTGGCAAGACAATGGCGATGCTCGACGAAGCACACCGGCGTAAACAGCGCGGAGCGGACGTCGTCGTCGGCATTGTCGAATCTCACGGCCGTTCGCTCACCGAGCAACGAGCGAGCGGGCTAGAAGTGGTGCCGCGACGGGCGATCGAGTATCACGGCGTCGTCCTGGAAGAAATGGACCTCGAGGCAGTGATCGCCCGACAGCCCGACGTGGCGCTTGTTGACGAGTTGGCCCACACGAAGGTGCCGGGATCGGGCAGCAATGAGAAGCGCTGGCAGGACGTCCTTGAGATACTTCACGCGGGCATCGACGTCATCGCGACGGTCAACATTCAGCACTTGGAGAGTTTGGCAGAAATGGTCGAGCGCATTACCGAGGTTCCGGTACGAGAACGGGTTCCCGACTGGGTCGTGCGGCGCGCTGATCAGATCGAGCTGATCGACTCATCTCCCGAACAGCTTCGCCGTCGGATGCTGCATGGCAACATCTATTCGCCCGACAGAGTGCCCGATGCACTCGCGCACTTCTTTCGAACCGATAATCTCACCGCACTACGAGAAATGGCCCTACGATTCCTCGCCGATGAAGTTGACGAGGATCTGCTGGAATATCTCAGTCATTCCCATCCAGAGGTGATCTGGGAGACCGCCGAGCGCATCATGGTCGCCGTCAACACCGCGCCTGGCACCGACGGCATTCTCCGGCGCGCCTCACGGATGGCGACGCGCATCAAAGCCGATCTCCACGTCGTCCACGTGAACAGTCCGGGAGCTTCGCACCCCGCCGACAGCGCGTCGCTCGAGCAGCTTCGCCAACTCGCGGTCGACGTCGGCGCAACCTGGCACCAGCTAGACCGCGACGACACGGTCACTGCCTTGATCGAGTTCGCCCGGCACGAACAGATCACCCAGATCGTGATCGGCTCCAGCCAACGAAATCGCCGCCAGGAGGTTTTCGGTGGGGGATCGATCGTGCGGCGCCTCATTCGTGCGGCGACCACCGAAAGATTTGATGTTCACATCATTGCTCGACGCGACGACCAGGAGATGGTTGGGACCATCTCGTAGGACGCGCACGAAAACGGGCTGGTCAAGAGCATGATTGTGTAAATATCGCAGCCAGGGATCGTCCATTGCGCGGCGTCAAGTTGACCAGAAAGGACCGTACGATGCTAGGAATCGGAGGTTTGGCAATGAGACGTACCTTTTTTGGGACGATAGTCGCACTTTCCAGCATGGCAGTCGAGACCGCTGTCATGATCCCACTACGAAGTCACGTAAGCATCGCGACAATGGCCCTCATTCTGGTGGTGCCTGTTGTGGTTGGCGTCGTCGCGGGGGGCGTCGTCGCGGGCATCATCAGCGTCGGTGCCGGGTTTCTCGTGTACGACTTCTTCTTTATTCCCCCGTATCGCACACTGTGGGTTGGCGCCCCACAGAACTGGGTGGCGCTCGGGGTGTACGTGGCGGTAATGGTGCCAGTTTCTCAGGTAGTTGCCAGCATGAACTCTGCCAAGGCTGAGGCCCGTCGTCAGGGGCGTGAGATTAGAGAGCTTTTCGAAATCTCCCACCTTCTCGTTGAGGACAAATCACTCGACGTGCTTCTCTCCTCGGTGGTCACGACGCTGGCCGAGGTGTTCAGTGCTGACCAGGTTGCTCTCATCCTTCCCGAAGGCGAGAAGTTGGAGGTGGTTGCTTCGGCGGGTGAGCCGTTGAGCGATACTCAACTTCGCTGTGTCCTACCCACCGAGGGCCAACTTGCGACCCTCGGCACTCAAACATTCGAACGTGACGGGTTGCTCGTAGTGGCTCTGACCTCCGCGGGGCGACCGGTGGGCCTGCTCGTGCTCTCGGGTATGACTTCAGTTAAATACGAACGCGAGCCGCTCCTGCTCTTCGCCAACCAGATCGCCCTCGCGGTAGAGCGTGTGCAACTACGCGAGAAAGCCCTCCAGGCCCGACTCGCTGACGAAGTGGCCCTGCTGGCAAAGACGCTCGTCACGGCCGTCTCCCACGACCTTCGAGCTCCACTCACGTCGATCAAGGCGTCGTCGTCCACGCTCGTCGATACCGAGTTCAACCTTGACCCGGACACAACGCGACGACTCGCGACGCTCATTGACGTGCAGGTTGATCGTCTCGCCGAGCTAGTGCAAAATCTGCTCGACATGAGCCGTATCCAAGCCGGCGTACTTCGGCCACGTTGTTCGGTGGCGTCGCTTGAGGACCTCGTGACCGCCGTCTTCGACGAACTCGCCCCGCGCGGTTATGTCTTGTGCATGGAAATCCCTGACGACCTACCTCCCATCGACGTTGACGTTGTGCTCATCAGTCGGGTACTAGTCAATCTGCTTGAAAACGCCATTCGTCATAGTCCGAAATCCGCACCGATCACGGTGCGCGCTGCGTTGACCAAACAGCATCTCATTGAAGTGACGGTGACGGACAAGGGTCCGGGCGTGAGCAGACAGCGGCGCCACGAGATTTTCGAACTGTTCGCCCGTCGCAGTGACGACGCCGGCGCCGGACTTGGGCTCACGATAGCGAAGACCTTCATTGAGGCTCACGGGCAACGAATTTGGGTGGATGACGCGCCCGGGGGCGGTGCCAAATTCTGCTTCACTCTTCCTGTCGCTGCCAACCTTTCTGAGGAGCCACGCCTTGCCGCA
>DAIOEY010000101.1:0-6626 GCA_036745995.1 Acidimicrobiales bacterium
GGGGCAGTCCTCTCACCGACGCGGTCACTTTGGTACTCCCAGCACCCGACGGCGACCAGCACCGGGCGGTCTTACAAGTTTCTTACAATTCATGCTTCGCACCGTCCAATCACAAAGCTTTCACAACATCGAAGGAGAGAATCGATTGAGTTCGAGATTGTCTTGAGCGAAGGTACGAGGAGAAGCACTATGAACAGGATCGATCGAATCAGCGTGAGTCGAGCCGCCGTTTCCCTAGCAATGGGACTGGCCCTCGCGGTTGGCAGCATCGGTGTCGCCTCCGCGTCCGGTCGACACGGCACCTACGCCGACGACCACAACTGTGCGAGCGCCAAGAAGTCACCCTTTGACTACGCGCGCTTCAGTGAAGGCGGCTACGTCACCGCCGTCACCGCCGCGTCGGTCACGGTGCTGCGCTGGAACGGCATGACCACGACCTACACGATCACGCCGACCACGGTCTTCACCGAGGGAACCCAACCCGCGACCGCGGCGCAACTGGTCGTCGGTGACCGCGTCAATATCCGCCTGGCGCGATCGGCCAAGACCACCGCACTGCGGATCAACATTGAACTCGCCCAGTTGGCGGGCAAGGTGACCTCGGTCAGTGGCAACACGATCACCATCACCGGTGGTCAGGGCTTTGGTCGCACGATTCTCGTTGGTACCACGACGACCTACACCGAGTCCAGTACACCCGCGACGCTGGCGGCCGTGACGGTCGGTGCCTCCATCAGTGCCAAAGGCACGATCGACACGAACGGCACCACCCTTGACGCGCTCTCGGTGACCATTGGTCACCCCGTGACCGTTCGCGGCACGGTCACGACAGTGACGAGCTCGTCGGTCACCATCAACCGTTTGAACGGTGCCAGTGGCACGTACACGATCACGCCCACGACCGTCATCACTGAAGGCGCCGCGGTCATGACCCCGGCGTCACTCGTCGCCGGTGACAAAGTGAGCATCGTCGTGAACTCGTCGGCTCTGACGACGGCGTTCAAGATCAACATCGAAATGGCCCACCTGGTGGGCACGGTGAGCGCCGTGGGTGTGGGTGGCTCCACGATCACGATCATCGCCGGACAGGGATTCAGCCGCACCGTCATGGTCAGCCTCACCACGACCTACACCAAGGGCGGAGCGCCAGCCACCCTGGCTGACGTCGTGGTCGGCGTGAAGATCGACGCCAAGGGAACGATCGACACGAACGGCACCACGCTCGACGCGGTCTCGGTCGCCATCACCGTCCCCGGTCACAGCGAAACAATCCGCGGGGTCGTGACAGCGGTCTCGAGCGCCTCGGTCACCGTGAGTCGCCTCAACGCCACGTCGGCGATCTTCACCATTACGCCCACCACCGTGATCACCGAGGGGTCGACGGTCATGAGCGAAGCGGCAATCGTCATCGGCGACCGGGTGAACATCACCGTCAATTCGACTAATCCGTCGACTGCTCTGAAGATCAACATCGAGTTGGCCGAATTGGGTGGCTTCGTCAGCGCCGTGTCGGGCAACAACATCACGGTCATCGGTGGTCAGGGGTTCAACCGCACCATCCTCGTCAGCGCGTCGACCACCTACACCAAGGCCGGAGCGCCGGCGACACTGGCCGACGTCGTCGTCGGCTCCAAGATCAGCGCGCAGGGGACGATCGACGTCAATCTGACCACGCTCGACGCGGTCTCGGTCGCCATTTCCAAGAAGTAGTTCCAAGCAAGTAGTCCCGGTCGGCGATCCCACGGATCACCGACCGGGACTACTTGCACCCGACTGGCGAGAGGTACGCTCTCGCCATCTCATTGGTCCTGGTACCACCGCGCCGGGTGCGTTGACAGCGTTACGTGTCGCCTTCACCGGTTTCAGCGACAGTGTCTACCGGGGGCTGTGGAATCTCCTCGAGGTCCTCCTCGCCGGCGCGGGTTGGATTGAATTCGGAGCGGTGCTGCGCGCAGCCCGACCCCGTTTCGATCTGCGCGATCGTGCTCATTCGCGATCGCCAATCGTCAGGTCTCGGGCACGGACCCGCGGTGGACAGTGCCCTCTGAAAGCGACGGTGCGCTTTCGCTGCGGTCTCAGGTCTTAAGGGCCGAACGCGTTCGCACGTGCAGGGCGTTGGGATCGGCACTCTGCTCGAGGGTCATGCCGTGCGTCTCTCGTCCGAAAACGAATACGACGACGACCGCGATGAGTGCCACGGACCCGACGAGCGAGTACACCGCGCCCACCCCGAAGTTCGACAGGACGATCGGTATCAGGGCCGGACCGGCGACTCCCGAGATGAGTCGACCGAATCCTTCGGTGGTGGCGACACCCCAGGCTCGAATCTCGGTGGGGTAGCTCTCGGACGTGTAGGTCTTCACCGCCGGGTCGACGCCGATGCCGAAGAACGACATCAGACAGCCCAGGATGATGATCGGAACGGCACCTCGCACGAAGCCGAAGATGATCGCCGCCACCGCCGCGATGACGGTGAAGCCGATGATCACCGGTTTACGACCCCATCGCTCGATCACGAACGATTCGAGCAGCTTGCCGGGAATCGAGACGCCGACGATCACGGCCGTGAACGCGAACGCTGACGTGAGCGGATAGCCCATCTTGGCGACGACGGTCGGCATGAAGATCTGAATTGAATAGAAGATGAAGAACGTTCCACCGAACGTGACCCACAAGGTCGCCGAACGTCGTCGAAGTGGCGGCGTGAAGATCGCGCGCAGCGGATGGAGCGGCGCGGCGACGGGTTGCTCGAGCTCGGGGGCCAGTGGCGCGAGCGGAGCGCCGAGGGAGCGTTCGGCCCTCGCCTCCATTTTGGCGAGCGCCGCTTCGGCCTCTACCCAACGACCCTTGGACTCGAACCACCGCGGTGATTCGGGCAGGAACCGCCACGCGAGCAGCGCGAAGAGGATGGGCAGACCGCCGATCATGAACATCACCCGCCATCCCGACGTGTCATCGACGTTGGGAATCAGGAGCAGCGCCAGCAAGGGTGAGAGAAAGTAGCCGAACGACAGGAACGAATCGGCCCAACCAATGAATCGCCCGCGTCGGTTCGGCGGGCACAGTTCGCACGCGTAGATGTAGGGGATCGGAAAGACGGCGCCCATCGCCATGCCGTCGACGATCCGCAACGTGATCAGACTGGCGATGCCGTGCACGAAACCCGTCGCGAAGGTCAAGATGGCGTAGGCCGTCGTCCCGACGATGAGCACGTTGCGTCGGCCGAACCGGTCGGCCAGTCGGCCCGCGGGAACAATGCCGATCACGATACCGATGTTGGCGGCGATCGCGACAAAGGACTTCATGGCGGTCGACAGAGCGAATTGCTGGGTCAGTGAGGGCAGGACCGCACCGGTGAGTCCGATATCGTAGGACTCGATCAACCAGCTGAGAAACAGCAGCCCCATGATGCTGGCGAGCCACCGACTGGCCGGGAGGCGGTCCAACCGCGCCGCCGCGCGCGGGCGCTTCGCGTTGTTCGCGTTGTCGTTGGTCCGGCCCGGCGGTGACGTACCCGCTGGCGGCGGAGCGGTGGGAGTGGGGCTTTGAGAACCACGGTCCATGCGAACGTCGCTTACCCGCCACTGCGAATCGCAGTCGCTACCGGGTTCTAGAGCAGCCGAAGTCGAGGAAGGCGATAATCCCCTGCTTGTCGTCACTTTAGCCCTCTCAGCGACACCGAATCGCCGTCGCGAAACCGACTTTGGCGCAACGGGCTGTCCTTATTCACGTCCCGACGGATCCGGACCCTGCGGTCCGAAGAATTCGTCGTCGCCCGATGATGGCGCGGCGACGTCAGAATGAACGGGCTCGTACCCAGAACATCGGCAACTCTCACGCAATTCTGGGCCGTCGATGGCTACCATTCTTTTCTCGCGAGTGAACACTGCGACGGGGTTTGCGTCATTAGGATGCGTAGGCCTCATCCCCACCGATCGGAGAAAAGTTGCTGTTCCGCGCGAGGCGCATAGCCCACGGTTTCGCCCTCGTCGCAGGGATATCCTTCGGCGCACTCTCGCTTTCGCTCTTCGCTCTGGGGGGAACTGCCGTCGCCGGAGCCGCCACCACGACCTCGGCCTTCTACCTCGACATTGGTGGATCGGCGTCGGTTGGTGTCCAGCCGACCCTCGTCAATCCGCGCGGCGCACCCACGGCCAGCGGTTACGCCAACGACCTGGTCGCTCTGGAAGCCGCCAGGGGGATCTCTCTGCAGCTCGTACAGATTGGCTGCCCGGGCGAGTCCACGACGACCATGCTCTACGGGGGCGACCACTGTTACCAGTCACCAGCGACGCAACTGACCACCGCGGTTTCGTTCTTACAAGCCCACTACGCCGATACGGGCATCGTCACCGTCGATCTGGGCTTTAACAACGTGGTCAAGTGCGTGAAGAAGGCGACCGGGGTTTCGGCCTGTCTGGACCAGGGCTTCGCCCAGCTTCGTCAGGAGCTGCCGCTGATCATGACGACGCTGCAAGCAGCGGCGGGGCCCAACGTTCACTTCGTTGGCGTGGGCCACTACGACCCCTTCCTCGCGAGCGCCCTCCACGGCACCTCCGGCAAGGCAACCGCCCTACGGAGCCTCGGAGCAATGTCGACATTGAATCGCACGCTGTCAGGCATCTACCAGTCGTTCTCGGTGCCGATCGCCGAGGTGGCGAGAGCCTTTAAGAACTTCGACCGAGCGCCGACAACCTTGGCGAGCGTGGGAACCGTGGCGACCAACGTGGCCCAAACGTGCACGTTGACCTGGATGTGCCAGTTGGCACCCTACGGTCCGAACCTGCACCCCAACGACACGGGGTACCAGACCATCGCCGACGCGATCGCTACCACGCTTCCCGCCACGCTCTGAGCCGTCACGCTCACGCGGGCCAACTCGGGCGCCTACTCCTTCACGACGTCGAGCGGACTGACGCTCTCCTCGAGCGGCTCGGACGCCGACGCGTAGTGCTTGGGACGAAGCGAACTCCACGAGGCTCGACCTCGACCAGTCACGGCGCGAGCCACCGGTGTGCGTGCCATCAACGCCGTGAAGAAGTACCCCATGAAGTAGACGAGGACGAGCGCCAACGGTGCCGCCACGGGCCAGGGCAGATGCCAGGCGAAGTAGTTTCGTACGCGCACGAGGAACGGAATCCACAGCATCTGGGACAGATAGACGCCATAGGAGTTGTCCGAACCCGACTTCACCATCGCCCGCGTTCGCGGACGTCGATCCGGGGCGACCAAATAGACACCCAACAGGTAGACGCAGAGGATGGCCCCGACGTTGAACGGCAGGATCGCCGGCGAGAAGATATTCGTGCCGGTCTTCAGATACGCCGGAAAGGAACTGAAGCGCGACGTGTAGCTGAACACCTCCGCGACCCCTGCGCCGAGGATGGTGAAGGCAACGATCCAGCGGGCCTTCTCGCAGATCCACTCGTGGATGGGGTCGAGATGCAATGCCACGATCATCCCGCCTATCAGGTAGATGGCGTAGGAGAAGATCAGACGGGTCTGCAGGACGCCCGAGATCCGGAAGCCGAAGAGGTGCGGGCTGACGAGGATCCCGAACGCGATCTGCCACACCAGGGCGATCACCATGATCTGCGTGTGCCATTTGGCGAAGCGACGCACGAACTTCATCATCAGCGGGAACAGGAGATAGAACTCCATGATCACGATCAAGTAGTAGAGGTGGTAGTAACCGGTCAACAGGATGTGCACGAAGTAATGCAGTCCCGTCGAGCTGAAGACCGTCGAGAGGTGGAGCGAGTAGTAGGGAAAGCCCCTGGTATTGGTCAGTGACGTGTAGAAGAAGTAGATCACCGTCCAGGCGAGGTACGGCACGCCCACCGAGAGGAATCGCCGCTTGGTGTAGTGCACCATTTCGATCTTCTGGGTGTCCTTGTAGCTGTAGGTGAGCATGCACGCCGACACGAACAGGAACGCGTCACGTGAGAAACGCGTCAACATGATCAGTCCGACCACGGACGAACTGGTGGCGAGCGGTGCGAAGAAGATCAACGCGTGCGTCGAGATGACCGCCGCCTGCTTGACCGGACGCATCGCGTCGATGTGGTCGAGTCGCTTGCGAGTACCAGCTGGCGGCGTGGAGACGGTGGTCAAGCGACCCTCAACGGTCTCATCCAAGGCCCCCGAGTTACGCGACCGGTCGGCGCACTCGTCACTGCAGACTCTCGTGCACGATGACGGCGACAGCGTCACCGAGCAGTTCGCCCTTTTGGATCTTCCCAGTGGCGTTGGAGGGGAGTTGGACGACGACGGAGAGGGCGGCCGGGCGACGAGTACGTACGAAGGCGTTGACGAGTTCCTCGCGAATCTTCGTCGTTACCCGGTGGATCTCCTCGAGCGGGGTCGAGGCCGTGACGTTCTCCAGTTGCACGAAGGCGACCGGCACCTGGCTGAAGACCTCGTCGGGTACCCCGATCACGGCCGCCCCGACGACGCCGGGCACGCCGAGGATGACGTCTTCAATCTCTCGCGGGAAGATCTTCTCGCCTCCTCGATTGATCACGTCGTCGCTCCGTCCGACGAGGAAGACATAGTCGTCGGCGTCGAGATAACCGAGGTCGCCAGTGCGCAACCATCCTTCGGCGTCGAACCGGTCTTCGTAGCCA
>DAIOEY010000102.1:0-6598 GCA_036745995.1 Acidimicrobiales bacterium
CGACCAGTTGCTGCCCGTCTGCGACTCGTTTTTCGAGTACCTACGTCGCCAGATCTTTCCAGGCGGATGCTTCTTCGCCGGCGCCGTTCTTGAGATGGGGTCACGCCCCGGTCCGGTGAAGGAGCGGGTGGCGGATTTTCAGCGGCTGTTCATCGAACTCCTGCGCCAGTTCGCCGAAACCGCGAAGCTGTTGGGCCAACTGCCGTCGGACGAGGACGTCGCCATGCTGACCTTTGAGTTGAACGGAATTATCTTGGCCACTGACGCCAACTTCGTGATGAACAATGATCCGACGATTCTTCAGGTGGCTCGTCGAGTCGTGCGGCGACGCCTCAGAGTTGGCGACGACCGAGCGACAGACTCGCTCTGAACGGCGAGTTCGGACCATGATCCCGATCATCACGGCCCGATGATCTATCACGTTGTCAACAATGGCCAGCGGCATTGATTGTCGTCTTGACGCCGGTATGTCGCTAGACGAGGTGTCGTCCTGATCGAATCCGACGTCGGGCGTCGTAGAGACTGACGTTGAATGGAAATTCACGCATGGCCCTCGGCAGGAAGCGGTTGATGAACGCCATCGAGGTCACGAGAACCTTGAAGACCGCCTGACGCCGGGCATTCCAGGGCAGCGCCAGTTCACCGCGGAATCGTGCGGGCAGGAATCCGCTCGTCACGAAGCGGTGAATCGGTCCGAAGACCTGGCGCAGCGGCGCTGGCAGAAACGCGAGTGACGCGATGCCGAGCAGGTAGTCGCGCGTGACGTCGTCAATCTCGACCAGGTCAAGTGACGCTCGCCAGTAGTCCTCGAAGGCGTGGCGATCGGCTGGCCAGAGGGTCGGAGGCACTTGCAGCGTGGTCGCCAATCGCGCGCTGCGTTGGTACAGGACGTCGAGTTTCTCTGAGGGGACCGAACCGTGGAACGTGCGCACGACGTCCTCCAGCCCGCGGTACATGCACGCGGCGACCCACAACTGGAGATCGGGGTCGAACGCGTTGTAGGCCACCGCGCCGTCGGATCGCGAGACGACGTAGTGGTGCTGTCGATTGACCTCGAGGCGCATCACGTCGCGCTCTCGCTGGGTGCCGAGCATCGCGATCATTATGTAGCCGAGCGTCGTTCGCGTTCGTTTGACCGGATGACGGTACAGCGAGCCTGAGTCGACCGAACTCTCGACTACACCGTGGCCAACGGCGAGCCGAGACAGTTGCATGATGACGTTCGCTCCTGCGGCGCTGAGTGCGAGTCCACTCATGATGAGAGGACGAAGCTCCGATGGGAGATCGTCGCCGGAGGAGGAACTCCAGCTACGTTTCGATATCGTCAATCCGGTCACCGCCTTCTCGTGCGCGATACGTCCAAACACTAGAAGCCGCTCGTGAGGCGCAGAGGTGCAACGCCTTCGAGCCGAGGTCGTCCTCTCTGAAAGCAGGTGAGATCCCCGGTCGCTGAATCCTTAGATCGTTCTTAGCCCAGTCTCAGCGAAATCATCGAGCACGAAGAATATCTTTTGGCGGTGAAGCCGACCCACCGTTACCGACGTTTCGGGACTGTGGCCACCAGTGTCGCGGCCGCGTTGAGCGTCGGTTCGGCCGTTGCCTTCACTTCAGTGAACGCGGCTCACGTGGCGGCCGCGACCGGCGCCGCGTCACGCGCCAATGCCGCGTCAGGCCGTCACGCTCGGCTGCAGGCCCTGCCACCGCCCGCGGCGGTCGCGCCCTACCCGGGTTCGAGGTTGGCCGGTCAGGGTGTGTTCCGCCCGTCTGGCCGGCTCGTCAACGGCGTGCCAGCGGTCTACACCACAACGGTTCAACTCCCGGGACCGGCAATGGTTGTGGCGGGCATCGCCTGGATGGACATGAAGCTCTTGCGTGCTCGTCTGTACTCGGGCAGCCTCAGTCCGGGAGGACTGCTCTGGAAGTACACGGCGCCGATCTCCCAGAGTGCGGCACGCAGTCTCGTCGCCGCGTTCAACGGTGGCTTTCTCCTCAAGTCGTCGAACGGTGGCTATCTCAGTGAAGGTCATCTGGTGGCGCCGCTGCGCGCGGGTGCGGCGTCGCTCGTGATCTATCGGAACGGCTCGGTGAACGTCGGCCAGTGGGGGCGCGACGTCGGCATGACGGCGAACGTCGTAGCGGTGCGTCAGAACCTGACGTTGCTCGTGGATCATTCGCACATCGTCAGCGGTCTCAATCCCTCTGACATCGCGACGTGGGGCGCGTCACTGAACGGTGTCGTCACTACTCCTCGCTCGGGGCTGGGCGTTACCGCGAACGGCGCACTGGTGTACGTCGAAGGACCGATGAACATCGTCGAACTGGCCCAACTCCTCGTTCGCGCCGGCGCGGTACGGGCGATGACGTTGGACATGAATCCGCTGTGGCCGGTCTTCTCAACATACGCACCCGCGGGTGTCGCTGGATTCGCGTCGCCAGCCAATGGTCACGATCTGACGCCGACGATGCTGCAGACCCCGGCGCGGTTCTTCGAACCGGCGTACGCTCGCGATTTCGTGACGATGTCCGTACGGTAGTCGGCGCCTGCGCGAATTGCGCGCCGGTGATCCGGTACGAGATTCTCGGCGAGGGGCACGTGTGGCCCGGTGGTCCTACGCTCGCGCCCGCGTAGACCGCGGTGCTGGGCCAAACCGCTTGGGGTCGATCTGACTCGCGAAGAAGTGAACAGTGCTTTCTAGGGCAGCAGAATTCGCTGGAAACGTCGAGCGGCGACGGCGAGACCAACGAGGGCGAGAGCGAGCAGGTAGCCCACGCGCACGAGCATGATCCACTGGAACTGACCGAGGGAGAGACCGCGCAGCAGCGCGGCGGACTGGTAGAGCGGGGAGAAGGCGACCAGTGAACCGAGCCATCGTGGGTAGAGCGAAATCGGAAAGAACGTCGCCGAGAAGAGGAAGAGTGGCAACTGCACCAGCGCGACCGTGTCGAAGTCCTGCCACGAGCGCATGTACGTGCAGGCCGCGAGCCCCACGCAGCTGAAGGCGAAGCTCGTGAGAATCGCCGCGGGCCAGCACAACACCACCCACGCGCTGCCGGCGTCGCCCAGCAACACCATGCACACGATGAACGACGCGGCGTAGAGCGTGGCGCGCGCCAACGCCCACCACACCTCGCCCAAGGCAACGTCGGTGACGTCGAGCGGCGTGGCGAGGATGGCCTCGTAGGAGCGCGAGATCTTGAGTCGGAAGAAGGGGTTGAAGATCGAGTCGATCACGGCGCCGTTCATCGCCGACGTCGCCAACATTCCCGGTGCGACGAAGGTTGCGTAACTGATCATTCGTCCGTCAACGGGCAGGTTGCCGACGAGTTTGTTGAGTCCGATGCCGATGCTGAGTAGGTAGAAGAGGGGCTCGAAGAAGCCCGAGACCAGCATGAGCCACTGGGAGCGGTACACCATGAAATTTCGTTCGAAGATGTGCCACGAGCGGCGCGAGCCGAATTGAGGGATCGTGCGTGTCACCATCAGTCGACCAGCCGTCGTCGAATCGTTCGTAGACCCCACGCAATCCCGGCAACGGCCATCACGACGAGGAAACCGAGGTGGAAGAGGGTGGCCCCCCACGACCCCTCGCCGAAGGCGGCGGCGCGCGAGAGAGCGACGCCGTGGTACAGCGGGACCAGCTGCACCACGGGCCGTAGGTACCCGGGGTAGGCCGACACCGGATAGAACGTCGCCGAGAAGAGGAACATCGGCACGAAGCCGAAGCGGTAGATCAGTGCGAAAGGTCCGTCGGTCTGGGAGCGTGCGGCGAACGCCACGAGCGGCGCGGAGAAGGCCACGGCGATCAGCGCACTGAGAAAGGGCAAGGTCAGGCTCCACCAGGACTGCAGGGCGCCGAAGGAGCCGATGATGATCGTGTAGACGACGCCGGTAGCGAAGGCCCGGGTGACGACCCACGTCAATTTGCCCGCCAGGATGTCCGCTGGCTCGAGCGGTGTGGCTGCCGCGGCGTGATACGAACGAATCCACTTGACCGCGGCGAGCACGGGCCACAGCGACTCGCCCTCGCCCAATTGCATCGCGGTCGTCGCGAGCAGGCTCGGGGCGATGAAGTGCAGGTAGGTCTGGCCCTGCACGAGGCCCGTGTGGGCGCTCACCAGGTGACCGACACCGACGCCGAGTGCGGCGAGGTAGAAGATCGGAAACAGGACCGTGCTCGCCACGGAACCGCGCCAGGTTTGCGCGTAGTACGTCGCGTGGTACCACCAGCTGCGCCGCCACCGCGGCCATCCGAGCCGGGCTTCGGCCGCGATTGACACTCAGTCCACCAGTGTCCGGCCGGTGAGACTCAAGAAGACGTCCTCGAGCGAACTGCGCCGCACCATCGCGCTCGTCGGCGTGACGCCGGCGGCGTGGATCGCTCGAAGCGTGTCGTCGCCCTGGTCGACGTAGAGCAGGATTCGGTCGGGCAACACCTCGATCCGCTGGGCGAAAGGAGTCAGGATCTCGTGGACATGCTCGTGCGAGTCGGTGCCGAAGCGCAACTCGAGGACCTCTCGGGTCGAATGTCGAGCGATGAGGTCGCGCGGGTTTCCTTCGGCCACGATCGCGCCGCGGTCCATCACGACCAGTCGGTCGCACAACTGTTCGGCTTCATCCATGTAGTGGGTCGTGATGATGAGCGTGACGCCCTCGCGCTTGAGCCGGTAGAGGCGCTCCCACAGGAGATGTCGGGCCTGGGGGTCGAGTCCCGTGGTGGGCTCGTCCAGGACCAGGATCTCGGGTTGGTTGATCAACGCCCTCGCGATGGTGAGACGTCGCTTCATCCCGCCGGAAAGATCGTCGACCTTGTCGTCGGCGCGCTCGAGAAGCTGCGCGAACTCGAGGAGCTCCGTCGCGCGTTCGCGTAGCACCCGGCGCGTGAGGTCGAAGTAGCGCCCGAACATCTCCAGGTTCTGTCGAACGGAGAGCTCGAGTTCGAGGGTGTCCTCCTGTGGCACGACGCCGAGGCGACCGCGAATCTCGGGGCCGTGCGTGCGCGGGTCGAGGCCGAAGACGAGCAGTGAACCCGAACTGGGCTGGGAGACGGCCGAAATCATTCGCATGGTGCTCGTCTTGCCGGCTCCGTTGGGACCGAGGAACCCGAAGCTCTCTCCACGGTCGATGGTGAAGTCGACCCCCTTCACGGCCTCAATGTCATTGAAACGCTTGACTAGTTGATGGGCCTCGACGACGTGCTCGGTGTTCACGGCGCCCCTCGGAATCTCGACGGATTGGGACGCGCAAGGGTCATCGCGGTTGCCTTCACGTACCCCATCACCCTTCCCCCATGAACGCCGACGTGGCCGCCGTCTCCTCCACAACGTGGACGTGGCCACGGCGCGGACAGATGCAACGAGGTGCCCTGGCGGGCCTCTCGTCGGCGACAGTGTTTCGACACTAGGCGATTGGTGTCACGGCGGGTACGCCGCCGGGTCGCGTCCCCTCGCCGCCGGAGCTTCTGGCAGCATTGACGAAACGACCAGCTCTCGCGAGTTGAGATGAAGGGAGCGCCATGACCGAGGCCTCGAGCAGTGGTGGCACGTCCGAGGTACGCGTCGGTTTCGCGGGACTTGGGACCATGGGTATCTTGATGGCGGCGAACCTCGCCCGCGCGGGGTTTGCGCTCACCGTCTGGAATCGGACGTCCGGTCGGGCCGATGAGCTGCGAACCCTCGGGGTGGAGGAAGCGGCCAGTCCGGCGACGCTCGCCCGACAATGCGACGTGGTCGTGACGTGCCTGACCGATTCGCCACAGGTGGAAGCAGTGCTCTTTGGTCGCGACGGCCTCGTCGAGGGCTTGGCCGCGGGCACGCTGGTCGTTGACTGTTCTACGATCAGCCCGACCCGGGCCGTGGATTTCGAAGCGCGCTTGGCGGCGCGCGACGTGTCGATGATCGACGCGCCGGTGTCGGGGGGAACCGAGGGCGCCAGACTCGGGACGCTCACGATCATGGTCGGAGGAGATGGCCCGGACGTGCTGCGGGCGACGCCGGTGCTCAGCGCGATGGGCACGTCCGTGAACCATCTCGGACCGATCGGTTCCGGGCAGTGGGCCAAGGCGATCAACCAGGTGATCCTCGCCGGTACCTACCTCGCCGTCGCCGAGGGCGTCACGTTAGGGCTTCGAGCCGGTCTCGACGTCGAGAAGATCGTCGAGGTACTGAGCGGAGGTGCCGCGGGCTCCTGGGTGCTCGCCAACCGAAGCGGTCGGATGATCGACGATTCGTACCCGTTGGGATTCAAGATCTCGCTGCACCGAAAGGACCTGGCCATCGCCCTCGATCTGGCTCGGGAGGTCGGAGCGGTCCTCCCGGTGACCGCGATGGCCGCCACGTTGGAGGATGGCCTCATCGCTCAGGGCTACGGGGACGACGACAACTCGGCCCTGGCCCGCCAGGTCCGTCGACTCTCCGGTCTGTAGTCCGTCCCAACGCGCACGCCATCGCCGGGAAAGCTGTCTCAGCTTGGTCTCGTCGCTCCGCGGACCCGGTTGCCTCCGTGGCGGCCCAGGAAGTCGAGGATGCGCCACAGGCGATCCTCGTTCTGGGAGGGTGGTGCGCCAAACGGTCCCACCGCCTGGTGCGATCCGCCGGGATA
>DAIOEY010000103.1:0-4403 GCA_036745995.1 Acidimicrobiales bacterium
TCCGCGTTGGAAAACGTCCACGTGCCGCGCAGCTCTTGGGGACTGATGGGAAAGTGCGGCGGCGACATTCCGCGGGCCAACGTCGCCTCCGGCGCTACGCCATTCTGCTGATCAGGTATCAGCAACGCCACTCGTGCGTCCTCGCGATCGGCGCCGTTGAAGAAGGGAAGTCCGTGCAGATGGTCCCAATGGAGGTGGCTCAGCAGGATCGTCCCGTTGAACGCCTCGCTCCCCAGCAGCGCCGTGCATCGACGGATACCGGTGCCGGCGTCGAGGATGAGCGACGGCGCGTCATCGTTGTCGTGGGCGAGTGCGACGCACGACGTGTGCCCGCCGTAACGCAGAAAATCTATGCCCGGCGCTGGCGTGGAGCCTCGTACGCCGAGGAAATGGACCCGCACGTGGTCAGCCCATGTCCTGATCTTCTCGACGATGATCAGCGGCCAGTTGTTCGAGCGACGCCCGGTCCAGTGACTCGGCCGGTACCGACGCCACTCGACAGTCGGTGACCGCGACGAGCGTCGACGTCCTCGCGCCACCTTCCAGGTGGGCCCGTTCGCCGAGGAGCGCCCCCGGTCCGTACTCGGCCAGGCGTTCGCCGTTCACCTCAACGCGCAGCACACCGTCAAGCACGAGGTACACGTCGGTGCCCGTCTCTCCCTGGCTCACGACCGTGGTACCCGGCTTCACCTTCGTGATTCTAGGTTTGGCCGCGCCCGACATGAGTTGTTTCGAGAGAGAACGTTCGAGCGCCGATTCGACGGCGGTGACGAAGGCCTGGGAGTCCTGCTGACCCCACGGCGTCTGCTTACCGAAGGACTTGCGATACCAGTCCTTGAAGTCGATCAGGCCGGACTTGGCGGTCAGATTCCCCTCGTTGTCGTACACCCAGTGACGCGGGAAGCGACTCGCCCCGACGAGCGTGCCCTTGGCCTCGCCGTTCTTGTGCACGGTGAGCGAGAGTGTGGTCCACGCGAGCGGCGCCTGCCACTGGACGAACGGCGCGCGACGCACGCGTCGCGGCGCCGGCATCCCGGTGCGCCCGCCTGCGGTCTGGGTGAAGCGGACCCAGCCGTTGCCGTACTCGGGCTCTTGACAGAGGTCCGGTAGCGCCACCGCCTGAAAGACGTGACGTAGTCCACCGATCTTCACGGTCGTGCTGCCGATCAGGCCCGAGCCCTTGTAGCCCGCGCCCACGATTCTTCCGGCGTCATCGACCTCGATCCACGCGCGCAGGTTGTTCGCGAACCGGAAGCGGTCCGCGTCGCGCAACGCCACGATGTCGTCGAGATGGTCGGGCGGGGGCGGATCGTAGTGAGCCATGCCGGCGTCGAAGGGAAGTCGTGTTCCGCCCACGATGGCCTCGGAAGGGATCCACGACAATGACGTGATTGAACTTTCGTATCTCATGAGCCGATATTGACAAGAACGAACGGCTTCGTGAAGGGTGCTGACGCCACGTCGCGGGTGGGACTAGCACCCCCTCAAGAATGGGGGGTCTGCCCCCTGTTCTCTGGCGCGATCACGTGGCTAAATGGTGGGGCGATGAACGACACGGGCGACACCCCTCAGGGGATTATCAAGGTCTTCTTGGCGGACGACAATCTGCTCGTGCGCGAAGGCGTTCGCGCGCTCATCAATCGTAACGACGACCTGACGGTCGTTGGCGTCGCCGCGGACTACGACGAGACGGTGGCGGGCGCGACCTCGACCGAGCCGCACGTCCTCGTCACCGATATCCGCATGCCGCCCTCGTTTCACCGCGAGGGAATCAACGCCGCCAAGGAGGTGCGCAAGCGCCACCCCGGTACCGGGATCGTCATACTCTCCCAGTACGACGACCCGGAATACGCCGTGGCGCTGCTCGCCGAGGGTTCGGCCGGTTACGGCTATCTCCTCAAGGACCACATTGCCGAGGGCAATCAGCTCATCGACGCGATCAGGACCGTGGCGACCGGTGGCACGGCCCTCGACCCCGCGATCGTCGAGGCGCTCGTGCGCCCGGTGACGTCTGGTGGCGAGCTCGCCCCCGACGAGGAGGAGTTGCTCGCGATGGTCGCCGAAGGTAAGCCCATCAAGGCCATCGCCGTCGCTCGCGGTCTTCCGCCCGAGGCGATCGACGCCGAGGTGGAGGCGGTGTTCTTGAAACTGGCTCAAGGAGTGTCCGCCGGCAATCAGGGGGCGTTGCACCGCCTGCGGTTCCTGCACCAGGCGATCGTCGACCGCGAGGAACAGGGTGAGACGTTGTCGCGACTGTTGCCCGGAGGCCTCGCCGAAAAACTCCGCCTCGAAGGTCGTCGCATCGGAGAGACTGAACGAGTGGAAGTGACCGTAGTCATGAGCGACATCCGTTCCTACTCGACCATCGCCGAACACGCCGACCCGAGCCAGCTCGCGGGTCAGCTCAACACCCACCGGGCCGCCATGAACCAGGCGATTCTCGGTGAAGGGGGAACCGTGATGCAGTTCGTCGGTGACGCGGTCATGGCCGTGTTCGGTGCGCCCGTCTCCCAATCCGACCACGCTGACCGGGCGGTCGCCGCGGCGGCCGGGATGCACGCGTTGCAGTCCGAGATCAACGACCGCTGGCTCGCCGAGGGTCTGCCGGTCTTCGGCCTGGGTCTCGGTCTCTCCACCGGCGTCGCCGCCGCGGCGCTTCTGGGATCGGACGAGCGCCTGGAGTACACCTTGGTCGGCGACACCGTCAATCTCTCCCAACGCCTGCAACAGTTCGCGTCGGCCGGCGAGACCGTGCTCTCCGAAGCGACCGTGAACGCGCTGACGGTCGAAGTCTCGACCGTGCGTCTCGAGCCGCAACTGGTGAAGGGACGCGACACACCAGTGGTGGCCTACAAGATTCTCGCCGTTGACCATCCTCGCGGCGAGGCGTCCTCGACCAATTTTGCACGACAAGGAGAGTGATCATGACCACAACGACCAACGAGAGCGGTGTCGGCGTCGCCAGCCCGTCCATCGCGGCGCTCGACGTGAAGGGGGTTCGCAAGACCTTCGAAGCCGAGATTGCTCCCGTGCGCGCGCTGCGCGGGGTGGATCTGAAGGTGGAGCGCGGCACGTTCCTCGCCCTCATGGGTCCGTCGGGATGCGGCAAGTCGACGTTGCTCAATCTCATCGCTGGGCTTGAAGAGCCTGACGAGGGGACGATCCTCGTCGCGGGCGAGCCGATGACCGGGGGGACCGAGGACGATCACGCCCTCATTCGACGCCGTCACATCGGCATCGTGTTCCAGTTCTTCAATCTGCTCGAGGGCATGACCGTGCTCGAGAACGTGGCACTGCCGGCGATCATCGCCGGCAGGAACCGCAAGGGTGCCGAGACGCGGGCACGCGATCTCCTGGACCTACTGGGAATCGCCGACAAGGCGTCCGAGATGCCCGGAGTACTTTCGGGCGGACAGCGCCAGCGCCTCGCGATCGCGAGGGCCCTCGCGAACGAGCCCACGTTGCTGTTGGCGGACGAGCCCACCGGGGCACTCGACTCGTCGGGTGGTCAGGAGGTCATTGAGTTGATGAGCCGCTTGCACACTGCGGGTCAGACCATCATCCTGGTCACCCACGACGCGAGCGTCGCCGCGGCGGCGGACACCGTGCTCACGATGCGCGACGGACGGATCCTCGACAGTGACGAAGGTGCCGAGGGCGCCGAACCGGTGACCACCATCGGCTCGCTCTAGAGCGAGTGGGATGATCGTGACTACCAGCAACGCCACGCTCGTGGTTGAAACCGTTTCGCGCCCCAACGACACGCGGTGGTCGCTGTCGGCGACGGTGGTCGCGGTTCTGGCGGTCGGCGCGTTGGTACTCGCGTACTTTTCCAAGTCAAACGTCGTCCACAGTTCGCTCTGGACGGCGTCGGCGTTCGTGATCGCGTGTTGGGCCCTCGCGGCGGTCGCCGTCCTTTCTCGCACGCCGAGAGTCGGTTGGCTCGTCGCACTCGGCGCCTTGTGCGCGGCCGCCGCAACCGCGGCGTCTCGAATTGGCGACTCCGACGGACACGGTATCCACGGCACGTCGCGTGTGATCGTCGCCATCGCGGCACCACTCGCAATGGCGGTGTCGGTGCACGTGCTGCTGTCGCTGCCCGACGGTCTGCTCGGCATGCGTCCTCGCCGCGCCACGGCCCTCGTGTGGTACGTCGCCGCGCTCACCATCGGGATTTACGTCGCGTGCACCGCACGCCTCGTGTCGCCGTGGCTCGCGGCGATCGGTTGGCTCGCGGCGATCGCCAGCACCCTGCCGGCCATTTACTCGCGCTACGTGCACGCGTCCGCAGCGGGACGCCAGCGCGTGCAGTGTCTCACCGGCGCCGCGGTCCTCGCCGCCATTGTGGTGGTCGCGACGTCGACACTGCACCTCGTCGTCGCGTGGCCCGCACATCTCGCGGT
>DAIOEY010000103.1:4503-6590 GCA_036745995.1 Acidimicrobiales bacterium
GCGATCGTCTACCTGACGTTGCGGAATCGTTTCGTTCGCCTGTCGACCGGTTTCACCTATGGTGCTCGCGAAGCTCCGGACGAGGTGGTGCGCACCTTCGGAAGTCGCCTCACGCGCGCGATTCCGATGGATGAGCTCTTGCTGCAACTCGTCGAGTCGCTTCGCAAGACCCTGACGCTCGCCTCGGCGGAGATCTACACCGGTTCGGGGGAGATCCTCGACCTGATCGTCTCGGTGCCCGACATGGGCAAGCGTTCGCTGCGCGTGTCGGGTGATGAACGATCGGTCGTCGCGCGAGCCGGCGTCTCGGGCAACGCCTGGGCGTCGGTCTGGATACCGTCGTTCTTCAATGACCGCACCGTCGGTCCGATGCGCGTCGCGCCGATCAGTCACGGCGGTGAGCTGCTCGGGATCATCGTGGTGACGCGTGTTGAGGGAGCCGTTGCGTTTCGTGAAGAGGACGACCGCGTGCTCACTGAGTTGGCGCGTCAGGTCGGTCTGGCGCTGCACAACGCCCAGTTGGACACGGCGCTGCAGAGTTCGCTCGACGAACTGCGCCGCCAAGCCGATGAACTTCGCGCTTCGAGAGCGCGCGTGGTGGCGAGCGGCGACGCCGAGCGTCGTCGGGTCGAGCGAAACCTCCACGACGGTGCCCAACAACACCTGGTGGCGCTCGCCGTGAATCTGCGACTCGTGAAGGACGTCGTCACTGACGACCCCGACGCCGCGGTCGAGATGCTCGACGAACTCGGTCAGGCCGTCCAAGAGACGATTCGTGAGTTGCGCGAGTTGGCGCACGGAATCTATCCACCGTTGCTCGTCGACAGTGGGCTCTCGGAGGCGTTGCGCGCGGTCGCGAACCGCAGTCCGCTCGACATTGAATTGACGACCGAGGGCATTGGCCGCTACGGCGGTGACGTCGAGGCGGCCGTCTACTTCTGCTGCCTCGAGGCGCTGCAGAACGCCGGCAAGCACGCCACGCAAGCGCACGTGTGCGTGCGGATCTGGGAGGAGTCGGGCGGTCTGCTGTTCGAAGTAAGTGACGACGGTCCCGGTTTCGACATTCGCATGGCCAAACGTGGACACGGCTACGTCAACATGATGGACCGACTGGGCGCCATCGGCGGCGCAGTTCGTTGGGAGTCCCAAATCGGCGAGGGCACCACGATCCGCGGCTCCCTGCCGCTCAACTGAGTCGAACGACTAACTCGCGAAGCCTTCGAGGTCGCGTTCGTCCCAGAGACGGCGAAGGACCTTGGCACCGAGTTGCTCCTTGTGGACGTAGGCTCGAGCGCCACTCGTCGCCGCGTCGGGCGGAAGGTCGCTCACGTCGTACGTCGAGCAGAGGATGACGACCGTTTCGGGGAGTTCGGCCATTATCCGTCGCGTTGCCTCGATGCCGCCCATGTCGGGCATGTTGATGTCCATCAACACCAGATCGGGATGCTTCTCGCTCACGACCGTGATTGCCTCGAGGCCGTTGGCCGCTTCACCCACCAACTCGAATCCCTCGGTGCGGCGCAGCACCGCGCGCGCCGCCATACGGAAGGGTGCTTGGTCGTCGACAATGACGACGGATAGGGAGGCGTCCATGGTGACCATTATTTCACGCGAACGATGGGCGCAGTAGTGAGGTGCCACCCGACGGCGTGGTGTGGCTAGCCTCCCGACTGCGCTCCAAGGTAGACGAGGACTGCCTTTACCCGGCGGTTGAGGTCATGTTCTTCGGAGAGTCCCAGCTTCGAGAAGATGGCGTTGGAATGCTTCTCGACCGCGCGTTCCGAAACGCCCAGGCTCTTCGCGATCGCGCTATTGGACTTTCCTTCGGCCATCTCGCCCAGGATCTCGGCCTCGCGCGGCGTCAACCATTCGAGATCGGATTTGGGACGTTTGGTGCGCGCGCGAACCAACTCATCGACGACGAGGGGATCGATGACCGAACCACCCGACGCGACCGTCTGGATCGCGCGCGAGAGTTCATTCGCACCGGCCACCCGCTCTTTGAGGAGATACGCGCGGCCCGCCGATCCCTCCTCGAGCAGCGCCATCGCGTACGCCGGCGCGGTGTACTGACTCAGCACGACGAC
>DAIOEY010000104.1:0-6580 GCA_036745995.1 Acidimicrobiales bacterium
CGTTACGCGGTACAGGGGGCGATCGAGCCGCCGACCTTCACGCTCTTCGTGGCCGGACGACTTCCGCCAACCTATTTGCGCTACGTCGAACGCTCCCTTCGCGAACGTTTCGCGTTGGGATCGCAACCGCTTCGAGTACGCGTCCGAGTCGAATAGTGGCCAAGTGGTGTGAGACCTGCGACCGTCCGGTCGAAGGCGAGGTCTGTGACATTTGTGGTCAGACGGTCGTTGAGGCAGCCAGAGAGCCCATCCCGTGGCGTTGGCGGTTCTTCATCGTCGTGACCATTATCTATCTCATTTGGCGGATCTATCAATTAGTTTCGTGGCTGAGCCACTAGGGGAGACCTATGCCGATCTACGCACTCGGTGACCGCGCACCAACCATTCACGCCGACGCCTTCATCCACCCCGACGCCGTCGTGATCGGTGACGTGCGAATCGGAGCGGAGTCGTCGGTCTGGCCCGGTGCGGTGCTGCGCGGCGACTACGGGACGATCATCGTGGGCGAGCGCACCTCTATCCAAGACGGCGCCGTGGTGCACGCCGTCGCCGAGTACCCGACGGTCATCGGCGACGACTGCGTGATCGGACACCTGGCCCACTTGGAGGGATGCGTCATCCACGACCGCGCCCTGGTGGGAAGCGGAGCGATCGTGTTGCATCAGGCCAACGTCTTCAGTGGCGCGACCGTCGGGGCCGGGGCGGTGGTACGCAATCGAATGGACGTGCCGCCCGGTGCGCTGGCCGTTGGGGTTCCCGCCCAGATTAAGGAGGGCGTGAGTGACGAGGACGCGATCGCGACGGGTGCGGCGTCCTACGTCAGCAACGCCCGCTGGTACAAGAAGGACCTGCGACTTCTCTAGCTGTTGGAGATCTCGACCAGACGATCGAGGGCCTTGGCCGCGTGACCCTCGGTGACGCTCGTCGTCGCCAACGCGAATCCCTCTTCGAGAGTTGAGGCGCGTCCGGCGATGATCAGTGCCAATGCGGCGTTGGCACACGTCACGTCAAAGACCGGGCCCGGCTCGCCGGCGAGGAATCGCCGCACGACCTCGACGTTGTCATGGGCGTCGCCGCCGCGGATGCTGGCCGCACTGTGGCGGCGACCCAACAGCTCACCCGCGTCGAGTCGGGTCACCTCGACGCCGTCGCTGGTGACCGTGTGCAACGTGGACGGCGCGCCGAGGGAGAGTTCGTCGAGGCCGTCGTCGGAGTGCACCAGGATCGTTCGGCGCGTCCCACGAGCCCGAAGGACCCGGGACATGGGTTCGAGCAGATGCACCTGCGCGACACCGATGAGTGAACGTTCCACCAGCGCGGGATTGGCGAGTGGACCGAGGACGTTGAAAATCGTCCGAAAGCCGAGTGCGCGTCGGATCGGCCCCAGACGGGCGAGGGCGTGATGGTACGTCGGAGCGTAGAGGAAGCCAATCCCAGCCCCCTCGACACACGCGCGGACGATCGCTTCGGGTGCGTCCAGCCGGACACCGAGTGCTTCGAGCACGTCGGCGGAGCCCACCGAGGACGACGCGGCGCGATTGCCGTGTTTGGCGACCGCTACGCCGCATCCGGCGACCGTGAACGACGCCATCGTGGAGACGTTCACGGTATGCAGTTGGTCGCCACCGGTGCCGACGATGTCGATCGCGTCGGGGCCGATCGAGAAGGTGTTCGCCGCATCGATCATCGCGTCGATGAAACCGGTCATCTCCTCGGCGGTTTCACCCTTGGCCGTGAGAGCGGTGAGGAAACTGGCGATCAGCACGGCGTCGAGCTGGCCCGCCAGAATCTCCTGCAGTGCGTCGTGAGCCTGACGCCGCTCGAGGTCGGCGCCGCGAACAAGGGGACTGAGGACGTCGGTCGTGAACGTTGAACTCATCGTAGAGACCAAAGTTGACGTCGAGACATGACGACAAGTTAGTCGCGAACCTGGGCGCCACTGGCACCACTACGATTTCTTGATGGCGCCTACGTACCTCGACGACATCATCGCGTGGCACCGCGCGCGCGCGAGCGAGGACCTTCGCGATTGGCGTGAACGCCTCGGTGTCGTGTCCTACGACGGGCCGTCCATGATCGACGCGCTGCGTGATCCTTCCAACCCCAACGTGAAGGTCATTGCCGAGGTGAAGCGCAGGTCGCCGTCCAAGGGCTGGATCGATGAACACCTGGACGCGGCCCGTTTGGCCATGGTGTACCAGCGAGGGGGAGCGACCGCCGTCTCGGTACTGACCGACGAGAAGTACTTCAGCGGATCGGTTGAGGACTTCGCCGCCGTTCGCGAGGCGGTCGACGTGCCACTGCTGCGTAAAGACTTCACCGTGAGCGCGAACGACGTGCTCGACGCCGCGGCGATGGGCGCGAGTTGCGTGCTGCTGATCGTGGCGGCACTCGAGGACGCGGAACTTCGCTTGTTTCTCCACGTCGCTGAACATTCGGGTATTGACGCGCTGGTCGAGGTTCACGACGGCGTAGAGGCGCGGCGTGCGCTGGACTGTGGCGCGTCTCTGGTGGGGGTGAACCAGCGCGACCTTCGATCGTTCGAAGTTGACACCGATCAGGCCGTCGCGGTGATGGCGTCGCTACCTCGCAACGTCGTCACCGTCGCCGAGTCGGGTCTCTCAGCACCGGTCGACGTGCTGCGCGCGGGCGAGGCGGGTTTTGACGCGGTGCTCGTCGGCGAAGCGTTCATCCGATCCGCTGAGCGCGAGGAACTCGTCCGTTCGTTCGCCGCCACGCCCCGGGTCCACCGTGGCTGATCTCTCCGATCTCGCTTCCTTTGTCAAGATCTGCGGTGTCACCTCGACGCTCGACGCGCAGTTAGTGATCGACGCTCAGGCGTCGGCGCTTGGACTCATCTTCGCCCCGTCCCGTCGTCAACTGTCACTCGACAGCGCTCGCGAGATCGCCCTGTACGCGAAGGGCGCGATCCTCGTCGTGGGCGTTTTTCGCAATGATGAACCCGACGTCATTCTTCACGCCGTGGAGCAGGTGCCGCTCGACGCCGTCCAGATCCACGGTGTGCTCGATGACCGGGTACTGAACGAACTTCGACGACGTGGACTCTTGGTCATCAAGGCCCTCTCAGTGGGCGAAAGCGAGTTCTTCACTTTCGACGAGGGTGCGGTCGACGCGGTGCTCGTGGATGGCCCGACGCCGGGAAGCGGTGCGGCGCACTCGTGGGATGACCTCGCGAACCGATCGTTCAGCGTGCCGGTCATCGTCGCGGGTGGACTTGACGCCACGAACGTCGCCCGCGTGATTGAGACGACCGGTGCGTGGGGTGTCGACGTCGCGACGGGAGTTGAATCCGCACCCGGCGTGAAGGACCGCGAACTTGTGATGAACTTTGTGGGCGCGGCTCAGCGCCACTACGCCCAAGGAGAGGAACACGGTGTCTGAAAACTCGACGTTCATGTCGGCCCCCGACGAGCGGGGACGATTCGGCAATTTCGGAGGCCGCTTCGTGCCCGAGGCGCTGATGCCGGCGTGTCTTCAACTCGAACAGGCGTTCCGTGAAGCGTGGGCCGACCCGGTCTTCCTGGAAGAGTACGAGTGGGTGCTGCGCGTCTTCGCGGGACGACCAACACCGGTGACGCCGCTCGATCGGCTCTCGGAGCGCTTGGGAATTCGAATCTTTGCCAAGCGAGAGGACCTCGCCCATACGGGGTCGCACAAGATCAACAACGTGATCGGCCAGACACTGCTCACTCGCCGGATGGGCAAGCATCGGGTCATCGCCGAGACCGGCGCCGGTCAACACGGCGTCGCCACCGCGACCGCAGCTGCACGATTGGGCCTGGAGTGCACGGTCTTCATGGGAGAGGTCGACACCGAGCGTCAATCGCTCAACGTCTTTCGAATGGAACTGCTGGGTGCAACCGTCGTACCGGTGCTGTCGGGTAGTCGAACCCTGAAAGACGCAGTCAACGAAGCGATGCGCGAGTGGGTGACGTGCGTCGACGACACGCACTACTGCCTCGGTTCGGTCATGGGACCGCACCCGTTTCCGTGGATGGTGCGCGAGATGCAGAGCATCATCGGCCGGGAGGCGTCGCGCCAGTTGAACGAGCTGGGCGTCGGTACGCCTGACGTGGTCGTCGCGTGCGTGGGTGGCGGCTCGAATGCCGCGGGCGTCTTCGCGGGATTCGCCAACTCGTCCGCCCGGCTCGTGGGTATCGAGGCGGCGGGCGGTTCAGCCGTCGGCAAGGGATCGCCCGGCGTACTGCACGGGATGAAGTCGCTGCTGATGCAAGACGAGTTTGGCCAGATCGAGGAGGCGCAATCGATTTCAGCCGGACTCGACTATCCCGGAATCGGACCCGAGCACGCCCACCTCGCCGCGAGCGGACGCGCGGAGTATTACGCGATTGGTGATGAGGACGTCATCGACGCGCTCAGGTTGCTGAGTGAACTCGAGGGCATCATTCCGGCACTCGAAACCGCCCACGCCGTCGCCTGGATCACGCGGGCGGCGGGTGAACTCATTCCGCTCGGGTCGACGGTGCTCTTGAACCTGTCTGGACGCGGCGACAAGGACGTGGCCCAGGTCCGCGCGATTCTTCGAGGCGAAGCGTGAAGACGCTCGAGACCAGCTTGCGCCACCTCCGCGACTCGGGGAGGAAGGCGCTCGTTCCCTACTTCGTGGCCGGCCTGACGCCGGACTGGGTGCGCCACGTGGAGGCGGCGATCCTCGCCGGCGCCGACGCCGTGGAGATTGGCATTCCGTTCTCCGATCCCATGATGGACGGCGTGGTGATCCAAGCGGCGGCGCTGCGCGCGCTGAACGCCGGCACGACACTCGACTCACTCTGCACCGATCTCGCGAGCCTCTCGGCGACGGCACCGCTGGTGGCGATGACGTACTACAACGTGTTCCACCATTACGGTCTCGAACGAGCGGCCGGAAAACTGCAGGCGAGCGGCATCGCCGGAGCGATCGTGCCGGACCTCTCCCTTGAAGAGTCGGACGAGTGGGCGCGGGCCTGTGACGATCACGACGTCGCCACCATCTTCCTCTTCGCCCCGTCGACCGACCCGGATCGGGTGCGACGACTCACCGCGGTGACCCAGGGCTTCGCCTACGCCTCGGCGCGAATGGCCGTCACCGGTCAGGCAGCAGACATCGGGGACGCCCGACGAGTCGTCGAGACCATCCGCGCCACTTCGGACGTTCCGGCGTACGTCGGCATTGGTATCGCGACACCCGAGATGGCCCGAGAGGCCGCCGCCGTGAGCGACGGCGTGATCGTCGGTTCGGCGCTCGTCCAGATCATCCTCGACGGTGCCGGAACCAAGGAGATCGAATCGTTCATAGGTTCGTTTCGTCGCGCCCTCGACTGATCGTGTCGCGAGTTTTGTGGAGATTTGGCCAGTGGACCTCGATTTATCCCTCAAAAAGCTTCAAATGTGAAGGAATTCACAAATTAGCGACCGACAATCCCTCGTTTTCAAGTGGGGCTGAGGTTTAATCGAATGTGGGCCGTCAAACCCGGCGGCTCGATGTTCGATGAAATAGGGGGCATTTAATGGCCGATGAACAAAAGGTGGCTGATCCAGGTCCGTTAGGACTGGCTGGATTCGCCATGACGACGTTCTGTCTCAGCAGCGCGAACGCCGGGCTTTGGAAGGGCGCTGGCGTCGCGGCAGCACTGTCGCTGGCGTTCTTCTACGGTGGCATCACTCAGCTGCTCGCGGGAATGTGGGAATTCGTGCGCAAGAACACCTTTGGTGCTTTGGCGTTCAGTTCGTTTGGCGCGTTCTGGTTGGGACTGTACGCCCTGGTGTACTTCCAGAAGGCCTTCGGGGCGAATGGCTCGACCGGCATCTTCCTGCTGGGGTGGACGATCTTCACGCTGTACATGACCATCGCCGCGATGAAGGTGAATATGGCGGTTTTGGCCGTGTTCGTCCTGCTTTCGATCACGTTCGTCTTGCTCACCATTGGAAACTGGGGCATGGTGGGCGCCCACGCGAGCATAGTGAAGGCGGGTGGATGGACCGGTCTCGCAACTGCGGCTGCGGCCTGGTACGCGTCGGCTGCCGGGGTCATAAACGACACCCACAAAAAGGTGGTCCTCCCGGTCGGTCCGCTCGGCTAACGTACTGGTCACTGGTGGCTTGCCACCGGACCCAACCGCCAACAGCGCCCCAGCCATCCGGCTAGGGCGCTGTTGGCATTTCGGGCGACCTACCGGTACCCTCAGCAAAGTAGTTTCGGTGCGTAGGCAAAATCCCCGAGATCACCGATTCGAGTTCGTGAGCGGGAGAGCAGTATGACCGAAGCAAAGTTTAGAAGCATGGCTTGACGAGACGCGTAGTTTCGCGCCGAGTCCGGAATTCTCCAAGCAAGCCAACGCGCAGCCTTCGATCTACGAAGAAGCCGCCGCCGATCCGGTCACGTGGTGGCGCCGTGAAGCCGAACGCCTGACGTGGCACGATGAACCGACAAATACGCTCGAATGGGATCTGCCCTTCGCGAAGTAGTTGAGCGACGGCGACCTACGGCTGCTTGGTCGCATTGACGACGTCATGAACATCTCGGGGCACCGATTGTCGACCACGGAGGTGGAGCACACCC
>DAIOEY010000105.1:0-6494 GCA_036745995.1 Acidimicrobiales bacterium
AACGCGAAGCGCACGTGGCCGTCGCCGCCCTCGCCGAAACCCACACCGGGGCTCGTCGCGACGTCGGCCTCTTCGATGAGGTACTTGGAGAAGTCGAGCGATCCCATCTCGCGGTAGGGCTCGGGAATCGGCGCCCAGACGAACATCGAACCGCGCGGTGGCGTGACGGGCCAGCCGACGCGGTTGAGTCCGTCAACGAGCGCGTCGCGACGCGACTGGTAGATGCGGTTGAGTTGATCGGGGTAGTCGACCGCCTCGTTCATCGCGACGATCGCCGCGATCTGGACGGGTTGGAAGGTGCCGTAGTCGAGGTAGCTCTTCAACTTCGTGAGTGCCGCCACGATCTCGGCGTTGCCGACGAGGAAGCCCACGCGCCAACCGGCCATCGAGAACGACTTGGTGAGCGTGTAGAGCTCGACGCAGCACTCCTTCGCGCGTGGCACCTGGAGAATCGAGGGCGGCTTGTAGCCGTCGAAGCCGAGGTCGGCGTAGGCGAAGTCGTGACAGATGACGATGTCGTGCTCGAGCGCGAAGTCGACGAGTCGCTGCATGAACGCCAAGTCGACGCACGCGCTCGTCGGATTGTGCGGGAACGACGCGATGATCACCCGGGGCTTCACGTCGGCCTGTTCCCACGCGACGACCAGTCCGTCGAAGAAGTCGTCGCCGGGATCGTTCGAACTGGCGCCGGGATCGTGCATGGGGACCGTGATCACCTTCGCGCCCGCGAAGCCCGGGCCGGCGAGATGGATCGGATAACTGGGACTGGGCACGATGGCGGTGTCGCCCGGTCCGAGCAGCACCCACATCAAGTGGGTGAGGCCCTCCTTGGCGCCGATGGTCGTGACGACCTCGGTGTCGGGGTCCAGGTCCACGTCAAAGAGGTTCTTGTAGCGCGTCGCGATCGCGAGGCGCAGGTTGGGAATACCCCGGCTCGCGCTGTAGCGGTGGTTCTTCGGGTTCTGGACCGCCTCGGCGAGTTTGGCGACCGCCACGCCCGGACTCGGGAGGTCGGGATTGCCGAAGCCGAAATCGATGACGTCGCGGCCCGTCGAGCGCGCCTCGGCCTTGAGCGCGTTCATCTGGGCGAACACGTAGGGCGGCAGTCCATTGATACGACGGAATTCCATCAGTGAAACCTAGTTTCTGGTTGGGTCCGTCGCCATTCACCCAGTTGTTCGACGTCGACCTGGGGACTCAAGACCGCCCAGGTGGCACCCGCGTCGCACAACGCGTCGAGGGTCGCGGACAGGTCGTCGGGTACCGGTCCCGCCCACGAGACGGGCCCGGTCGCGGCCACGTCGCGAACGCGATCGGGTGTCGCGTTCCACAGATTGATCGTGACCCCGAGGTGTCGCGCCAGCTCATTGGTCGCCGCGGCACCGCCGCCGAACCAGACCGGCATCACCGGACCGAGAGCGATGGCCGTCGCTTCCATCAGTGCCCGACGTTCGTCGGCGCCACGGGGTGCCACGTCGTAGGCCAGGTTCTCCGGGGCCGAGAGTTGATCGCCGGTGCCGAGCGCCGCGAGCACGCGCCGCGGAGCGAGCGCCTCGAGGGTGAGGAACTGCTCGACCAGGTGCGACGTACCGGTGAGACCGACCCGTGCGACGAGCGGTCCCACGACGAGTCGTTCGTGGCGCGCCACGATCGCGGCGAGGACCGCGAACGGCGCGAGCGAAGGTCGCGTCGGCGAACCCATGGGCCACAGGTGGTCGTAGGCGAAGACGCCGTCGAGACCGGCGTCGTCGGCGCGTCGCGCGAATTCGAACGCCGCGTCCGCGCCGACCTCGAAGGTCGGCAGCAGCACGCCGATCCTCACGGCGCGCGCTCGAAGGCCACGAGCGCGGCCCCCATCGCGCCCGAGCGCGGTCCGAACATCGACGAGGTGACGGTGATCGCGGGCCGGGCGTCGTAGCCCTCGACGAGCTCGACCAGGTAGTCGCGCGCACTGGGCAGTACGAGGTCCGACGCGCTCGAGAGACCACCCCCGATGACGAAATGGCCGCTGTCGAGAATGACGGCGAGATTCGCGATCCCGAGCGCGAGCCACCAGCCCATCTCCTTCATCAGTAGAACGGCCTCGTCGAGTCCCTGCGCCGCGGCGGCCGTCACGTCCTCCGCCCGAACCGCGTCGACGCCGCCACGATGTCCGACCAGCGTGGGGAGCCGTCCGGTCGCGGCCGCCTCACGCGCCAGGCGACCCAGTCCCCCGCCCGAGGCGTACCGTTCCCAGCAGCCGTGGCCACCGCATCGACACGACGCGCCGTTGGCTTGGACGACCATGTGCCCGATCTCACCGGCGAAGCCGCTGCGTCCGCGTACCAGGTGGCCGTCGGCGAAGATGCCCCCACCGATCCCGGTGCCGAGCGTCACCATCACGAAGTCGTCGATGCCGCGCGCGGCGCCCCATTCGTGTTCAGCCAGCGCCGCGCAGTTGGCGTCGTTCTCACAGAACACCAACGAGCTGCTGAGCGAGTGGCCCAGCTGCGCGCCGAGGTCGGCGCCCGACGCGCTCTGGAGGTTGGGCGCGTAGGCGAGGCGACCGTCACGGCGCATGAGGCCGGGCAGGCCGATACCGACGGGGACGTCGCTCGGACTGAGTCCGTGATGACCGGCGAGCTCGCGTATCTGCTCGGTCAACACCGCGGCCGTCGCCGCGCCGGCGTCGTTGCCCTCGAGTTGCGGCGTGGCCGACTTCACCTCGCCGAGCACGCGTCCGTCGCGCGCGACGAACAGCGCGAGCGCCTTGGTGCCACCGACGTCGACGCCGATCGCGACGTCGCTCATGCCAGCAGCTCGGCCTGAGCCTTCAGTTCGCGAAGAGCTTGGGTCTGGATGCGCTGGGCCGCGCGGGACTTGACGAACGTCGGAATCGGGACGAGGAGCTCGACCTCGAGGTCGTAGGTCACCTTGGTCCCCCGTTCGTCGGGTTCGAAGCGGTACTGGCCCTGCAGGGTCTCGGTCAGGTCGCCGCGCGTCTGGGTCCAGCTGAGCTGCTCCGGAGCGCGGCTGTAGTCGTAGCGAAGGGCGTACGTGGTCGAGCGACCGAAGGCCGCCGCGCGAAACTCCACTTCGAGCGGTCGTCCCGCGGCGTCGGATTCGAGGACCTCGATGCGCTTGAGGTCGCTGACCCAGCTGGCGTAGTGGGCAAAGTCGGTCACGACCCGGTACACCACCTCAGGCGGTGCGTAGACCACTATCGACTCTGTCGCACGTTGCGCCACGGCACCTCCCGACACCAGCCTAGGTCAGTTGGTGTTCGTCTTCGAAGTGATCAAACGGTGTCAATTCGTCCGAAAGCCGCTGCGCGAGCGCGTTCCAGTCGAACTGGCGCACCGCCACGTCGCGCGCGTTGGCGGCGTAGAAGCGACGCAGCTCGTCGTCATCGAGCAGGTCCCCGATCGCGACGGCGAGGTCCGAGACGCTGCGTGAATTGGCGACGACGGCGCCAGTGACGCCGTGCAGTACGGCCTCGTGACTTCCCCCGGAACGGCCGGCGACCTGGGCGACGCCCGAGGCACCGGCCTCGAGAAAGACGATCCCGAAGCCCTCCTGCTCGAGTCCGAGCCAACGGCTGCGACAGTCCATGACCATCAGATCGCTCGCCGCGAGCCAGTCGCCCAGCTGCTCGTCGGGCACCCGGCCGAGAAAGGTCACCGGCGCGCGCAGCGACGTCGCGAGTTTCTCGAGACGCGGGCGGTCGCGCCCCGCGCCACCGATCGCGACCTGGAGTCGTGGCACGTTTACCTTCAGTCGCGCGCTCGCGCGGATCAACGTGTCCATCCCCTTTCGAGGAACGAGGCGCGAGTACGAGCTCACGAGCAACGCGTCCTCGTCAAGTCCCATGGCTCGACGGACTTCGTTACGCCGCACCACGTTGATCGGCACGAATCGCGTCGTGTCGACACCCGGGGGGATCTGTACCACCGGCGGCATCTCCTCGGCGGCGACGCGGCGCGCCTCGCCTTCGCAGTACGCGCCGGCACAGATCGCGACGCTCGCGCGACGCAGCACGTGGCGAAGCGACGACGCGGCGAACGGCAGTCGTCCCGGTATCGCCACCTCGGCCCCGTGCAGGACCACGCCGTAGGGACGCGAGAGGTGAGGTCCGAGCAGACCGAGCGGCCAGACCGGGTCGAGCAGTACGAGGTCGGGATTGTGACGCGCGATCGCCGATTCGATCGCGCGCAACGCGCTGGGCGTCGGCAGGTACAAGGTCGACGTCGCGACCCGTTCGATGACGAGGTCGCAGCCCTCGTCAAAGGACGCGGCGTTCGGATCCGAACTCGCCGTCAAGACCGTCGCGCGACCGTCCTCGAGTCGACGCCACAGTTCGTAGAGGTAGGACTGGATCCCGCCGGTCTTGGGGGGAAAGTCGTTGGTCACGAGGAGATGGCGAGCCATGCACCTCCACGCTAGTCAGGGAGAAATACTGAAGACGTACTACGACTCAGGAGCGGCGCGGTGCTGGAACTTGAGGCGCGGCAACATTCCCTGCGACGTGAACAACTGGACGACGTCGGCGTCGCTCGTGGTCATGACCAGTTCATCGGGCACGTCGCCGAGGACGAAGCTGACGAGACAGTCCGCACAGTCCGGAGTGCCGCGTCGCACGCAGTCGTTACAGCTAATGGACAGTTCAATTCCGTTGTTCATCGTCGTACCTTTCACTTGCGCCCACTCTGTCGCGGGCCTGTGACATCACTCCAGGTACGAAGCGATCTCCGCGGCGACCTGGGCCGGCCCGAAGACGACACCTTCAGTGAGTACGAGTTGACGCTGGGGATCGAGAAGGACGTAGAAGGGAGGCCACTTGATGTCGAGGGCGTCCATCAATGCCGGCGCGATGAAGACCGTTTGCACCGCGTTCGCCCATTCGGCGCTCTCGCTGTCGTCGCGGCTCACGACGATGGTCGTCACGTGGCGCAGTTCCTCGAGTGCTGAGAAGACGAAGTCGTGACAACCGTCGCACGAGGGCTTGATCGCCACTATCAAGGTGGGGCCGGTGAAGGAGTGCGCGACCACGTCGCCACTCAGTGCGTGACCAGTGAATCCTTTAGGAGCGGGACGCTCGCGAGGTCGGTCGAACGAGTGCGCCGAGACGTCGGGGGTCACGGGGCCTCGGTGAAGACCTCGACTTCGCGTCCGTGACCGCACCAACGGCACGCCACCGACTCGACCTTCTTGGCGATGATTTCAGGCTCTTCGACCGAGAGTTCGCCACCGACGGTGAAATGGTGGAAGGACTGGACCGACGTGGTCTCGACCACGTCGAATCGAGTCAGGTTGCCACACGCGGTGCAGCGATAGCGAGTAGTCACACTGTCCACGGTACTGGGATGCATCCGACCCCGTGCACGTCAGCGATGGCCCCACCGACGTCGAGGGTTGACCTCGTAGTCGTGTGACGACGGGTCGTCGAACTCGAACACGGTGTCAAAGGGCACGCGGTCGTTGTGGTGCGCCGATCGTTCGCGTTCGATAAGTCGGCACAACGCGGACGGGTGACGAACCCGTCCGACGAAAAACGTCCCGCCCGCCGTCTCGAGGATCACGGTGCCGCGACGCGAGATTCGCTCACTCACGCGCTGATCGACCCTCGTGGCAAAGACGTCGGCCAGTTCGACCGAGCTGCGATAGTGGCGAGCGACACCGCCTTCGACCGTCAACCGCTCGTTCGTCAGGTGGATCTTGTGCGAGCGCCAACGCCACGTGCGCGTCGCGACGATCACCAGGGCCGGCCCGACGAGCACGAGCAGGAACCAGGCCTCGTGACGATGGATAAACGAAGCGTGAAACGAGCCCAATTGAACGAGAATGGCGAGGACGACGGCGGCCAGGGCAGGGCGGACGAGTCCCTTGGCGACCGGGGTCACCGTAATGATGCGCTCCTCGTTGTCGCGCCATTGCATCCGTCGGGCCATGACACCAGCGTAAAGACTTTTTCCTGCGGTGCGGTGACACGCACCAAATCTGGTGATCGGCGAGGTCAGACGTTTCGCATCTGGTGAGCCGCCATGTCGAAGTACGAGTTCATCTCGGTGAACTGCTCGTCGCTCAGGTCACCACGAACCGTGTCGAGGGCTGAGCGCATGGCCGAGAGCCACGCGTCACGAGCCCTCTTCGTGATGCGAAATGGGGCGTGGCGCATTCGTAGGCGCGGGTGACCGCGCTCGTCCTGATAGGTTCGCGGTCCACCCCAGTACTGCTCGAGAAACAGCACGAGATGACGCTTGGACTCCTCGAGGTCGTCGGGATACATCGGACGAAGTACCTCGTCGGTCTCGACGACGTTGTAGAAGGCATCTACCAATCGGACAAAGAACTGATCGCCACCGACCTGCTCGTACATCGAACGCTCCACGCCTCCACGTTAGAAGGTGTGTTCTAGACTGGTCCAAGTCTGAAGAGACGTGCGGGTGTAGCTCAATGGTAGAGCTCCAGCCTTCCAAGCTGGCCATGCGGGTTCGATCCCCGTCACCCGCTCCGCG
>DAIOEY010000106.1:0-4302 GCA_036745995.1 Acidimicrobiales bacterium
TTCCAGGGACTCGGTGGTGGCGGACTCATGGTCGGCGCCCAGGCCGTCATCGCCGACATCGTCCCACCACGCGATCGTGGTCGCTACGCGGGCTTCTTCGGCGCGACGTTCGGTGCCGCAACGGTGCTCGGGCCATTGCTGGGCGGCGTCATCGTCGAGTACTGGTCGTGGCGATGGATCTTCTTCGTCAATCTGCCCTTTGGCATCGTGGCCTTGATCGTGACGGCCGCGGCGCTGCCGAAGGCGGGCGCGAGGCAGCAGCACGTGATCGACTACGCCGGCATCATCACGTTGACGATCTCGGCTTCTGCACTCATCCTCTTCACGTCGCTCGGCGGCACGTCCTTCGCGTGGGGCTCGGCGAAGTCGCTCGGCCTCTTGACGGCCGGCATTGTCTTCGCGGTGCTCTTCATGCTGATCGAGCGCCGCTCGAGCGAGCCAATTCTCGCACCGCATCTCTTCAAGAATCGTGTCTTCGGGTCAGGGTCGGCGATTGGCTTCGTCGTTGGCTTCGCGATGTTCGGCGCCATGACCTTTCTGCCGTTGTTCCTTCAAGACGTCCGAGGGGTCTCACCGACGATGTCGGGCGTTCGCTTGTTGCCGATGATGGTCGGGCTCTTTGGTGCGTCGATCATCGCGGGCCAACTCGTGTCCAAGGGCTGGCGCTATCGTCCGTTCCCGATACTTGGCACGACCATCATGACGCTTGGACTCGTCTTGATGAGTACCGTGAACGAATCGACGTCAAGTCTGACCATGGCTATCGATATGTTCGTGCTCGGCGCCGGGTTGGGTCTCGTTATGCAGATCCTCGTTACCGCCGTGCAGAACGCGGTCGATCAGTCTGACCTGGGTGCCGCGACCGCGGGGGCGAACTTCTTTCGATCAATTGGCGGGTCGTTTGGCACCGCGGTCTTCGGCGCACTCTACGTGAACGAGTTTCCGCACCAAATCGCCTCGGGTCTCAAGGGTTACGTTGGGCCCTTCGTCAAGCTGACGCCCTCGAGTTTCACGCCGTCGTCGCTTCGAAAACTGCCGCCGGCGGAGTTGACGATCGTGTTGCACGCGATTTCGCGCACCATCCAACACATCTACGTCGTGGCGACTCCGTTCGGCATACTCGCGATCCTCCTGTCACTCACCTTGCCTGAGATCAAACTCCGTACCCACTTGCATCCAGTCGCCGACGAAGTTCCGATGTCAAACGCAGACCCCCTCGCCTGAGCAGGTCAAGACAGTCGTCGAAATCGAGGTCGGCGCCGTAATAGGGATCGGCGACGTCGAGGTCCAGACCTGGATCGATCAGGTTGCGCAGCAGCACGATCTCGGTCGCCTCGTTCGTGAGACGTTCGTAGACGTCGTGACGGTGTTCGCGCGTCATCACGACGACGATGTCGTGGGCGTTCAAGTACGCGCGGTCGGCGAACGCCGCGGGGGTTCCGGGCAGGAACAACCCGGCCCGGTCGAGGGCGGCTCTGGCCCGCGGATCCATCGGACTGCCCACGTGCCATTTCGCCGTCCCGGCGCTTGTGATATTGACAACACCTCGCAATTGGTCGTCTTCGGCGATCAGATGGAGCAGTGCCACCTCGGCCATCGGGGAGCGACAGATATTGCCGGTGCAGACGACGGCGACGCGAAGTGGACGAGTGGTCATGGAGCTCCTGGCGGCGGTGTGGTCAATACCTATTCTTGACGACTCTCAGACTTGACGTGCGAACCCGCAGGGTGAGACGGTACGATAACGCTTGAACAAGTTGGAAGGAGACGCGATGCCACTGTCAGAGCACGAGCAACGCATCTTGGCCGAACTTGAAGATTCGCTGTCCAAGCAGGATCCGCGATTCGCCAAGAGCGTTCGTGAGACGAACGTGTACTCCCACGGGGGTCGGCGGGTCCGATGGGGGATTGCCGGTTTCGTTGCCGGGCTCGTGATCCTCGTACTTTTTTTCTCCGACTCAATCGTGCTCGGCCTCATCGGCGTTGCGCTGATGTTCGTGTCGGCGGTGGTGGTGGAGAGGAACGCGCGATTGCTCGGGCGCGCCTCATGGCAAGACTTGACTCGTTCCGCTCAAGGTGACGATTCCCACGCGAACTATGGTCCCCGCACCAGTTCGCTTCGCGACTGGTTGTCGCGTCAGCGCCGCAAGAGCGAATGATCGACGTCGGGGTGGCGACGGACGCCATCCCGTGTCTGGCTCTCGACATTGGTGCCACGAAGGTTGAGGGTGCCCTCGTGCGCCCCGACGGCACTGTCCTGGCGCGCGAACGACTCGAATTGAAGCAGTTCGGCGATGATCTCTTTACGCCGATCTGTTCGATGCTCGAGCACGTCGCACTCGGAACGACGGTCTCGTCCTTGGGTGTCGGATGCGCGGGTCCGATGACACGTAACGGCGAACTGGTTTCACCGCTCAACATCGGCCAATGGAGAGACTTCCCGCTGCGTTCGCGCTTGCGCGACCGATTCAAGATCGACGTCCACGTTGACGGCGACGCTCGCGCGTTGGCGCTCGCGGAAGGCTATTTCGGTGCGGCGCGCGACGTCGACAGCTTTCTCTCGATGGTCGTCTCGACTGGCATCGGTGGCGGACTCGTCATGAACGGTCGGCTCGTCGACGGCGCCACCGGAAACGCGGGACACGTCGGTCATTTGAACGTCGTCACCGACGGTCGCGCGTGCCTCTGTGGCAGCTTCGGATGTCTCGAGGCCGAAGCATCGGGAAGAGCAATAGAAGAGGCAACGGGTCGGCCGCCGAGTGAGGCCGATGACGCCACGCGACAACGAGTGAGTCATCTCGTCGGTCGCGCCGTGGGCACGCTGAGTTCGGTGATGGACTTCAGCCACTGCTACGTCGCCGGCTCGGTCGCGCTCGGTTACGGTGACGAGTTCTTCATCGCGGCGACCGGCGCCGCTCGCACCGTCGCGACGATGTCGTACTCGTCCAATGTTCAGGTGTGCCGATCGGGTTTGGGTGTCGATGGCCCCCTGCTCGGTGCTGCGTTGGTGGCGTGGCGCGGAGCGTCGGCGTGAGTTCGTACTGGACGCCCGGTACGTCACGCTACGCCGTGCGTCACCCCGCGAGCGCCGTCGCGCTCGCGCGCGCCGGGTGGCGCCTGCGTCGTTCGCTCTGGTGGCGTCGAGCGCCCTTCCTGCCTCTGCCCGACCGGCGCTACTGGAGCTTCCGGATGGTCACCGCGTACGGGACCGGTGGCGCTCGACCCACACCCGAGTCCCTCGTCGAGGCCGCACGCTGGTCGTTACGCCAACGGGTGGGGAAGTAGAACAGACGATGTCGAGGGTGCTCTTGCTCAACGCGACCTTTGAACCGCTGCAGCTCGTCAGCGAGCGTCGAGCGGTGGTGCTGATGTTGGCCGGCCGGGCGGAGCCCATTGCCGTCGACGAGCACCCGACACTCTGTCGGTCGGCGACGCTGGTCGTGCCGATCCCCGCGATCGTACGACTGCACGAAATGGTGAAGATACCCACCAAAGTCCGCACGCCGCCACTGACGCGGCGATCGCTCCTCCTGCGTGATAGTTACCGGTGCGCCTACTGTCTCGAACACGCTGACACGGTCGACCACGTCGTGCCGCGCAGCCGGGGTGGTTCACACGACTGGACGAACGTGGTCGCGGCGTGCCGACGCCACAACATGCAAAAGGGTGATCGACTGCTCGAAGAACTGGGCTGGCGGCTTCACTTCCAACCTCGGATACCCGACGGACCCTGGTGGCGTTGGCGGCACGTGCCCGACCCGCACCCCCTCTGGGCACCGTTCTTGCCGCGCGCTTCGTGACGGACGGCGTTGAAGACCTCTACGACTACGACGTGCTTCGTCGTCAGGTCGCGGCGACGATGTTCATCATCCGCCTCGCGGAGCCGACCTTGGTGCTCGGGGGCAATCAGCCGCGCGACGTCCTGAACGCCGACCGGGTCCGTTCGATGTCCCTGCGCCGAAGGAAGGGTGGAGGAGGTCTCGTGCTCTTGCAGCCCGACGACCTTTGGGTCGACTGGTGGATCCCGGGCGCTGACCTGCGCTGGTCGAGCGACGTGCGACGCAGCGCGGTCACGGCCGGACACTGGTGGCACGACGTTTTGGTCTCCACGATCAGTGGCGAGGTGAGTGTTCACGAGGGACCGCTCGTCGGCGAGCCCGCGCATCGCGTCGTCTGTTTCGCGGGGCGCGGTCCGGGCGAGGTCTTTGTCGCCGGTCGCAAGGCGGTTGGCGTCACGCAGTGGCGTGTGCGCGAAGGGGTCTTCCTGTCGAGCGTCTTGCACGCCGAAGGATCCTCGGACGT
>DAIOEY010000106.1:4402-6457 GCA_036745995.1 Acidimicrobiales bacterium
AAAAAGGGTGCCGAGTGGGCTGATTTGGCGAAAGGTGGGGTGAAGTGGTGTAATGTGTCACGAAGTGGGGGGTAGTGGTGATCCTCGGAGGGACAGGAAATGCTCGGATTCGTCGGTCAGTTTCAGCACACGCTGGATGCCAAAGGTCGACTCATCCTGCCCGCGAAGTTTCGTTCGGAGTTCGAACGCGGTGGTCACCTGAGCCCCAACACCGAGGGATGCATCGCACTGTGGACGCCAGGCGAATTCGCCCGACAGACCGAAGAGCGACTCGCGCAGAGCCGCGGTGGGGGATCGCTCGAACGTCAACAGTCGCGTTACTGGGCCGCGAACTCGTCCGACATCGAATTCGACAAGCAGGGGCGGTTCGCCCTTCCGCCAGCAATCCGCGACTACGGCCAACTCGTCGGTGACGTACTCGTCGTCGGGGCGCTCGATCACGTCGAACTCTGGAACCCGACGGTGTACGCGGAGCAGGTGAATCCAGCCGAAGAGATTTTCAAAAAGGGGCAGTAACGAGTGATGGGAGTCCACCAGCAGTACCGGCCGCGGACCATGCGCAGCCTGGCAATCGACAAGACGGGCCGAGAAACCTCCTCCGCCATCTCATCCGTCTTGTCGATTGAAAGGCTGCAGATGGCCCAGGACTCGTACCACGTACCGGTGCTCGAACGAGAGATCGTCGAGTTGTTCGCCAGCCTGCCGGCTGGGGTGATCGTCGACGCCACGTTGGGTGGCGGCGGACACGCGAGCGCAATCTTGAGCGCGGCGGGGCAACTTCGACTGCTCGGGATCGACCGCGATCCCGAGGCTCGCGCAGCCGCGAGCCAGCGTCTCGCTGCGTACGCGAATCGTGTGCGCGTCATTGACGCCACCTTCGGCCAACTCGAGGACGTCGTTACTGGTCAGGCGGACTTTATCGGTGACGAAGCGATCGTGGGCGTTTTGATGGATCTGGGCGTCTCCTCGCATCAACTCGACGACTCCTCGCGCGGGTTCTCCTTTCGCGCCGACGCGCCGCTCGACATGCGAATGGACCCGACGCGCGGCGAGACGGCGGCCCAATACCTGGCTCGCACCGATCAACACGAACTGGTGCGCCTTTTTCGGGCCAACGGTGAGAGTCGGTTCGCCGGCTCCATCGCCAAGTCGATCATCGAACGCCAGCCACAAACGACCGCCGAGCTGACCGAAGCCGTGGAGCGAGCGGTGCCCATGGCGGCGCGCCGACGCGGTCACGTGGCGACGCGGGTCTTTCAGGCTCTAAGGATCGCAGTGAACGACGAAGAGGATCAACTCGCGAGCGGCCTTGACGCGGCGTTGAACGTGCTCGCCGTCGAGGGATTGCTCGTCGTCATTTCGTACCACTCGGGTGAAGACCGCGTCGTCAAGTCCGTGCTGCACGAGGCGGAGACGGGCGGTTGCCGTTGCCCGGTGGAACTCGGCTGCGTCTGTGGCGCCGTCGCTCGGGTGCGTGTCTTCAAGGCCAGTGCCCAGCTTGCCGGAGCGGCCGAGATCGCGACCAACCCCCGAGCCCGCTCGGCGCGCCTGCGCATCGCGCGCAAGGTGTCGCCGTGAGCGTCATTACCTTTCCTCGCCGCATCGACACTCGCCCGGCTCGCCCGACGACCCGGACCACCACGCGACGTCCTACGCATCGCGCCACCGCTCCACGCCGCCTTGCGGTGTTGTCGCGTTGGCGTGCAGCGACAGGGACGAGAAAGTCCGCCGTCATCATGGCCGTCGCGCTGGCATTTTCCATGGTCGGCAGCATGGTTGTCGCGAACCGTCAAGTCGAGATTCATCAGCTGCAAAGTCAGCTGCTCCAAGTCCAGTCCAGTTACGCCGAACAGGTGGGTTCGCTGACCAACATCTCCGCGCCCGGCCAGATCGCGAGGCAGGCCGGCGCGCTACACCTGGTTGATCCCGTCTCCGTCACCCAAGTTCCGTCCACGTCGCTTGATGCGCCCCTGCCGCTTCCGAAGTTCTTGGGTTCTGCACCGGTCACATCAAGGACGAGTCGGTGAGCGCCCACTACACGTCGACCCACCAACG
>DAIOEY010000107.1:0-6441 GCA_036745995.1 Acidimicrobiales bacterium
CTTGCCACTCTTGTTGAGCGTACGGATCTTCTCTCCGATCTCGTTGATCAGCGTGGGGTTCACGCCACCGGCCGGTTCGTCCAGCAGGATCACGTCGGGGTCGGCGACGAGGACGTACGCGAGCTCGAGCAACTTGCGCTGACCGTAGGAGAGAGAGCCCGCTTCCATCGATGAAAGGCGCGCCAGACCAACAAAGTCCAGCCATTCCATCGCGGAGTCGAGTTCGGACTTGGACGACTTGGAGCGAGTGAGTCCGCGAAGCCATCCTTCTTCGTGCTGGGTCGCGACGAGCATATTCTCAACAACCGTCATTCGCCCGAAGATCCGGGTGAGCTGGAACGTTCGACCGACGCCCAGGGCGAACACCTTGTCGGGGCGCGCGTTGGTGATGTTGCGCCCATCGAAGGTCACCGTGCCGACGTCGGGCTTCACGTAGCCCGTCATGACGTTGAACAGTGTGGTCTTGCCCGAGCCGTTGGGACCAATCAGTCCAGTGATGCTGCCCTTTTCTACGTCGAGTGAACAGAGGCTGAGCGCCTGCACGCCACCGAAAGCACGAGAGACTCCCTGGGCGCTGAGCAGCGTCGACATTAGACGCCGCCGCCGACGAGCGCACCGTCACCCGACGGCGTCTCGCGCGAAGCGCGCGCGGCGTGTGCGACGAACCACGTGCGAACCGCGATCACGATGCCCTGGGGCATGAACAGGATGACGATCAGGAACAGGGCGCCGAAGATGATCAGGTAGAGCGAGCCGAGCGAGCCGCCCGAGAAGGTGACCGTGAAGTACTGCTGCGCTGACTCGAGGATCAATCCACCGAGGAGCGGTCCGAGCAAGGTCCCAAAGCCGCCGAAGAACGCCATGAGCGCCACCGTGATGTCAAAGATCGGGTTGAACACGAACTGCGGGTAAATCTGCCCCTGGAGCATCGCGTAGAGCGCACCACCCATGCCGATCACGAAGGCCGACATCACGAAGCCGGTGAGCTTCACCGGAAAGACCCGTACGCCCAGTCCGAGGGCACGGTCCTCGTCATCGCGAATGGCGAGCAACTGAAGGCCGAACCGAGATCGACGAACGAGTGCCGAGAGGATGACCGCGAAGATCAAGATACCGAGACCAACGTAATAGAACGGCACCTCGAAGTAGCTGGCGCCCCAGGGAACGTACGGCAGTGACAGCCCGCCGGTTCCACCGGTAAAACTCAGGTTGATGGCGGTGAGCTGGAACACGAAGAAGATCGCGATCGTAATCACGACGAACGTGTGACGCCGTACGCGAAGTGCGATCAGGCCAACTGGCACCGCCGCCACCATCGCGGCGAGCCCTCCCAAGGGAACGAGCCAGAACATCGCCGCGCCACCGGCCATGTGCAGATGATTGGCGAGCAGCGCCATCGTGTAGGCGCCGGTGCCGTAGAAGGCGGCCGAACCCAACGCTACGTACCCCGAATAGCCCGAGAACATATTCCACGACGTGGCGCACGCCATGAAGATCAGCGTGACGACGGCGATATTGCGGTAAGCGGGGTTGGTGACGACGACCGGATAGAGCAAGAAGACGACGAGGGCCAACGCCCAAAGTGCACTGCGGGTTCGAAACATTACGCGACCCTCGCAGCTGGCTTACCGAAGAGACCTTGGGGACGAAGCGACAACACGAGCACGAGCACGAGAAAGAAGGAGATTTGAGACCAGACCGGTGACCAGACGACGCCGACCAGGTCTTCGAGGGTCACCATCAGGATGCCGGCCACGAGTGCGCCGCCGAGACTGCCCATGCCGCCCAACACGATGATGACGAGCAGTCGCGAAATAAGGTCGTAACTGGAACTGGCGTTGAACGCGTTGGTGGCACCGTAGACCATGCCACCCGCGGCGGTGACGGCGACCCCGATGCCGAAGCAAATCGTCGAGACGCGCCGAACATCAATGCCGATAAGCGCCGCGGCGGTCTGGTCGGCCAACGACGCCCGAATGCTCGCTCCGAAGCGCGTCCGGTACAACATGACGTAGAGACTTCCCAGAAGAATGGCCGCCATGATGAAGCCGAGCACGTCAATGTAGGCAACGTAAGTGCCAAAGACGTTAAACGATCGATTCACGTACCACGCGTGCAATTGCACGGGGTTGCCCGAGAAGATCATGTTCAAGGCGCCCTCGATTACCAGAGAAACGGCGTAGGTGACCAGAATGGACATCGCGGTGCGCTCTGGCCCCTTCAGCCGTCCAAGAAAGAGCCGCTCCACCACGATCCCCACGACGAACAGCGTGGGGATCGTGATGAGCAAGCCAACAAAGAGATCAATCCCGAAGTGAACGGAGAGGGCGTAACTCAAGTAGGCACCAAGGATTACAAAAATCCCTTGGGCCACGTTGATAATGTCCATCACTCCGAAAATCAGGGTCAATCCTGTTGCCATGAGGGCGTAGACCGAACCGATCAGCACGCCGTCAACGAGGGCATAGATTAAAGCGGCACTATTCAAGGACTACTTACCCCACGCCGGCTTCGGGTAGAGGAGCTTGACGGCACCCTTGTCGGACACGGGGTTCACTTCAACAAACTTCGCACCCTGCCACTGGAAGGTGTACGCGGTCTGAGCGAGGTTCTCACCGAGTCCGTTGAACTTCACCACGCCCTGCACACTGTTCAGGGATACTCCTGAGTGCAGGTACGAGATGATCTTGGAGTTGTTGAAGCCCTTGGTCGCGGTCACGGCCTGCGCCATGATCTGACCGACCGAGTACGCCTCGGCGACGTCCGCGTTCACGCCCGCTGCGGTGCCGCCGTACTTCTTGATGTACTCAGCAACCATCTTCACGCTCGCGGCGTTCTTGGAACCACCGAACCACGAGTTCGGCACCATCATGCCGTCGGCGTTACCGGCGCCTACTGCCTTGATGAACGTCGCTCCCTGGTCGGGACCGGCCGTCGCGACGAAGGCCTTGGGGAGGTAGTGCGCCTGTTCGAAGGCCTGCATGAAAGCAGAGACCGTCGGCACGTCAACCGAACCGAGGACGACCACTTGCGCCTTGGAAGCGGCAACGGCATCGGCAATAGCCGTGAAGTCGGTGAGCTCAGCGGGGAAGACCTTGTTGTACACCGTCTTCAGCGATGAACCGATCAGCTTCTGGGCCTGCTGGACGACGGGCTGCGTGAACGGGTCGTTCGACGTCGCGTAGGCGATGGTCGTTGGACGCGAACTCTTAGGCAGTGACGTCAACCACTTGGAGAATGGCGCCAAGTCGTACGAAACCGGCAACGTTACGTCGAAGACGTTCTTCAAACCGGCCTGGAAGATCGATGGTCCGCCACCGGCGCCCTCGATCATCGCGTAACCGTAACGGTTGACCGTCTGCGCCGACGGCAACGTCAGCAACGTGGAGAACGGACCGAACGTCAAATTCACGTGGTCGACTGAAATCAACGCCTTGTAGTTGGTCACGACCTGGGTCGCGTCCGAGGCGTCGGACTTGATGTCTAGAACCACCTTGTGGCCCAGAAGACCGCCCTTGGCGTTCACGTCCGCGGCCCACAGTTTGTAGCCCTGCGCGAATGCCTGACCGTCGCCCACAAAGTCACCCGACAACGAGAGCGAAATCCCAATTTTGACGGGCGCGCCCTTGGCGAGCGACCCACTTGAACTGGCACTACTCATGGTAGCCATCATTAACATCGACGCTCCCGCGACCGAAGTCACGCCCAGCGCACGAAAAAGTTTCCCTTTTCTGTTCATTATTTCCCCCCTGCGTTAATTCGTCTCTGCCGACCCCCCAAAATGGTCGCAACTCCAGAAACGATCACTCGGTGAGTGATTGGGCAACCCTAACGATGCGCAAGTGGTCCGTCAAGCGCAGGGGGCCTAAAAAAGGGCGTTTACCTATTAAATGTTTTCAGCGATCTTCGTTAAAAGATTTCAATTGTTGCACCCTATTCACGAGCACGAATCGTCCGTTACCATCAGCATCTACGCGGTTGTCCAAGGGGGAACAATGGTTGATGAACTCTTGGCGACTGCTGTCGCAAATTGGGAGCCCCGATTCACCGCCAATGGCGTCGACGCCAGCGACTACGCGCGCATCACGAGCAAGCTGAATCGATGGGACGAATGGTGCGCGGCGTGGTGCGCCGGAGCCGAAGAGCACCTCCAGTTGGGCCAGACCGCGCTCTCGCAGGGCCGCAACCGTACGGCCGGCGAATTCTTCGCCCGCGCCGCGACGTACTTCCACTTCGGCAAGTTCCTCTTCGTGCACGACCCCGATCAGGCGAAATCGGCCCACGAACGCGCGGTTGACGCGATCAACCGGGCGATCCCCCTCTTCGTTCCGTCGGGCAGTCGAGAGGAGATCGCGTTCGAGGGATCAACGCTGGTAGGTATCTTGCGCGTGCCCAGTGACGACGGTCCCCATCCCACCGTCCTTCTCATCCCCGGACTCGACTCGACCAAGGAGGAGTTTCGCGAGGTCGAACGATCGTTCCTCGAGCGCGGCATGGCGACCTTCGCCCTGGACGGGCCCGGACAGGGCGAAGCCGAATGGACCTTGCCCATACGTCCCGAATGGGAGAAGGTCGGTGAGTCGGTGATTGGTCATCTCTCGTCGATGCCGCAGGTCGACGGCGATCGAATCGGCGTCTGGGGCGTCAGCCTCGGAGGTTTCTACGCGGCGCGCATGGCCAGCGCCGACCTCCCGATCAAGGCGACGATCGCCCTCGCCGGCCCGTACAACTTCGGTGCGTCGTGGAACTCGCTCAATCCGTTGACGCGGCGCGCCTTCGAGGTGCGTTCGTTCTCTTCGTCACCCGAAGAGGCCGAACGTCGAGCCTGGGACCTGACCCTCGAAGGATTTGCCCCGAGGATCACGTCGCCCCTCTTGGTGATCATGGGAAAGCGCGACCGGCTGTTCCCGTGGCACGATGGTGAACGACTGGCGAACGAGGCTTCGGGGGAATCTGCGTTCGTTCTTCTCGAGGAGGGCAACCACGGCTGCGCCAACGTGATCTATCGCCATCGCCCGCTGAGTGCCGACTGGATGGCCGTTCAACTCGACGCGATCGAATCCTGGAACACGACGTTCAACTTTGAAAGTAGCGACTATGTCTGACGTCACAATGCCCCAACTGGGCGAGACGGTTGCCGACGGCACCGTCACCAAATGGTTCAAGAAGGTCGGCGACTCCGTCGTACGCGGTGAGGCCCTCTTCGAGGTGTCGACCGACAAGGTCGATATGGAGATTCCCGCGCAGGTCGACGGCATCCTGACCGCGATTCTCGTGGAAGAAGGAGTGACGGTCGACGTCGGCACCACGCTCGCCGTCATCGGCGGCGACGGCACGGACGCGGTAGTCGTGGACAAGTCCGCCACGGTCGCGACCGCGAGCCCGGCCGCGCCCAAGAAAAGCGTTGCGCCCACCTCGTCACGGGCCACGTCGGCATCACCCCTCTCACCCGTCGTTCGCCGTCTCCTCGCCGAGCACGACCTCGACGCCCACGTGGTGCCGGGTACGGGACCTCAGGGACGCATCACCCGCGACGACGTCTTGGCTCACGTGGCGAACGCACAGGCGACCGCGCCCGTCGCCACGTCAACGACTGCGTTGTCCCCCGTCGTGCGGCGACTGCTCAGTGATCACCGAATTGATCCGTCGTCCGTCGTCGGCACCGGGGCGAACGGACGCTTGACCAGACGCGACGTCGAGGCGTTCATCGAGCGTGGCGACAACGTCGTGACGTCCGTCGCGCGAGGCGACGAAGTGCTCCCGTTCACCAAGCGACGTCGCCTTACGGCCGAACACATGGTGCGATCGAAGGCAACGTCCGCGCACACCTTGATGGTCAAAGAGGTCGACTTCGAGCACGTCGAGGTCACGCGTCGATCGGCCGGCGCGACGTTCAAGGAACGCGAGGGCTTCACGCTCACCTACCTGCCGTTCATCGCGGTCGCGACTCTCCAAGCGCTGAAGGAATTCCCACACCTCAATGCCTCGGTAGGTGACGACGAACTCATCATCCACCACGATCTCAATCTCGGCATCGCCGTCGATCTGGACAGCGACGGGCTCGTCGTGCCAGTTGTCAACGGTGCCGACGAGTACGGCCTTCGAACGTTGGCGCTGAAGATCCGCGATCTGGCCGCGAAGGCGCGCACCAAGCAGCTCACTCTCGACGACATGGCGAACGGTACGTTCACGATTACGAATCCCGGTCCTTTCGGAACACTGCTCACCGGCGCGATCATCAATCAGCCCCAGGTGGCGATCCTGTCGACTGACGGCGTCGCTCGAAAGCCCGTCGTCGTGACCTCGTCGGACGGCGGAGAGTCCATCGCGATCCACTCAGTGGGCATGCTCGCCTTGACCTTCGATCACCGCGCGATCGATGGTGCCTACGCGGCGCGCTTCCTGCTGCGGGTCGCGGACATCCTGAACACCCGTAATTGG
>DAIOEY010000108.1:0-2282 GCA_036745995.1 Acidimicrobiales bacterium
CTCGCGAGCGCGGGCGGCTACACCGGCGACGGCGTCGTGCTCAGCTACGTCTGCGCCAACGCGCTCGCCGACCTCATGACCGACGCCGACGCGGACACCGGCTACACGCGCCTGCCCTTCGTCGAGCACCCGGCGAAACGCTGGGAGTTCGAGCCGTTGCGCTGGATCGGCATCAACGTCGGTCTCGCGCTGGCGACCTGGGCCGACCACTACGAGGGAAAGAACGCCAAGGAGAGTCGCGCGAGCGCACTGCTCGAGCGCCTCTTCGGCTAATTACTTCAAGATGTTGACCGCCCGCGCGGCCACGACCGCGATGGTCACCAGCGACACGATCGATTCGCCCAGGAAGAGCGACTTGGCCAACAGCGTGAGTGGCATCGCGTCGGCGGGCGCGAAGCTGGTGCCGTTGGCGAAGGACGTGTAGAGGTAGTCGGTGAACCGCGGTCGCCAGTCCTTGGGCGCGTACTGGGGGTTCTCCATCTGGGGGAATTGCAGGTCCGGCAGTCGTTCGGGTCCGCCCGCACGAAGCTGCGGTCCGCCCCGGTCGATCTCCCAGAACCAGAGGCCGTAGACAATGACGTTGGTCAGCCACACCGAGACGGCCGCGTAGATGAGGTTGCGTCCCTGCTTGACCTGGGCGTTCAGCAAGTGGTGCACCAACAGGGCCATCGACGCGACGTTGGCGAGCGTCACGAGCCCGATCAGCGACAGCGTGGCGCGACGAACGTGAGGTGACTCATTTGGGTGACGGTGGCGTCGCGCCGACAATGGGATGAGCGGCAACGCGATAAGGACCGGCAGGATCCACCGCGGGCCGACGACCAGGCGATTGGGCAGGATCACGTACAGGCCCACGCAGGACAGCAACGCGAGCGACGCGGGCCAACGGGGTTCGGGACGTGGAGTCACCTCGCTCAACCTAGTTGAGGCGTATCTGACCCAGCGAGGCGACGTTCTGAGGTGAGAGCAGCTTGGTCACGGACGACGAGCCGAACAGTTGGCGCAGGACGGCGGCGTTGACCGGCTGCACGTCCTTCGCGCTGGGTGCGACGATGTGCGCCGGCTGGTTGTAGGAGACGACCGTCGCGCTGATCGACGCCGTCGAGGTCTTGGACGTGACGACGAAACTCGATGCCGTCAGTTCACCCTGGGCGCCCAGGGTGATCGAGAAGTCGATCGCGGCGCGCGTGGGCAACGTCAGGGGCAGGCCACTCGGCGCGGTGATCGTCACGTTGTCGCGGTGGTACTGGTAGGTCTTGGACTGAGCGTCGCCGGTGACGGTGATGCTCGGGAAGCCCGAGATGAGTCCGAGGTCGGGTTTGGTCATCTCGAGGGACAACCCGTAGAGTGACGGCTCCTTCAACGTCATCGCGACCCACGGCTTGCCGATGATCGACGAGAGGTTGCCCGTACCGGCGTAGAGGTGGTTGTTCACGAGTCGAAGATCGATGGCGGCCGCCGAGAAGAACAGCGGAACCTGGACCTGGGCTTCGACCGCGTTGGTGACGAAGTTGACGTTCACGTCGGCCGTGACGTTGTAGCGCTGTCCGGTGGAGATGACGACGTGCAATTGCGCCGACTTGGGCGGGTAGCCGTTCAAGACCAGTGCGTCCCTGGGCGTGCCCGCGGGATTCGGGTCGGTCGCCGCGACGACCACGCCCGTCACCGTCAGCGCGAGCGCCACGACCGCGAGACCGAGGGCACCGGCCCGACTGGAGACTTTCACACGCCCACCCTACCGGTCACCTTCGCCAGCGATTAGGGCGTCAGGTCGTGGGTTGGGTTAAGAGTTCGATAAGGAGTTCGTGCGAGATATTGCGACCACTCGCGATGAAGCCGATCCGCGATGAGCTGTCGTTCACGAGGCCACCAGTGATCGCGGCGTAGGGCACGGCGGCCGACCCCTCGAGGACCAGGCCGTTCGTCTCGGCCGCCTCGCGCACCGCGCGGCGGATGTCGATCTCTTCGACCAGCACGATCGGTATCTCGTGGCGCGCGATCAGGTCGTTGGTCACCGATCCCTCGTCGCCGCCGCCGGCGAGCCCGTCGGCGATGGTCGGGTGGTGCACGACCTCGTCCATGGGGACGCCACGAAGCACGTGGTACATCGCCGAACTCTGGACCGGTTGGACGCCCGTGACGGCAAGGTCGCCGCGGTCGTGGTCCTCGCGCGACACCAACACCCCCGAGATGAGACCGCCGCCGCCGACCGGCACGACGACGTGCTCGAGTTCGGGCGCCTGCAGCAGCATCTCGTCAAAGACCGTCGACTGGCCGGCGAT
>DAIOEY010000108.1:2382-6074 GCA_036745995.1 Acidimicrobiales bacterium
GCAGCCTCGAGTTGCTCGGTGGTGGGTGGCAAAACACTGCGAATCATCGAAACCTCCGTAGCAACCTTACCTCGCGACTTTTTTGCCCTTACCGTACCGACAAGTAACGTCGGTGTTGTGCACTCGGTGGTCGCGGTCATTCTCGTCGCGTCGTTGGCCTACGTCGGCACGATGTTCGACAACTTCTTCGCCTTCGCCGCACAACTCGTCATCACCGATCGCCGTCACTACCGGCGAATCGGCTGGGCCCAGGCGCTGGGCATCCTCACGTTGCTGGTGGTCGCGAGCGGCGTCGGATCACTCCTGGCGCCGATCCCCACGCGATGGATTGGCCTGTTGTGCGTCGCGCCGTGGGCCCTCGCCCTGCACGCCTGGCGCCATCGCGAGGAGCCGGCGCACGAGCAGTTTCGACGGGGGGCGCTGACGACGTTCACGGTGACCCTGGCCCTCGGTGGCGACAACCTCGCGGTATGGATTCCGTTGCTGCGCGCCCACGGCGCCGCCGTCGGGGTCGCCACCGTCGCGATCTTCATCGTGTGGGAGTGCCTCTTCATCTTCTGCGCCCAGGCACTCACGAGCCATCCGCGCGTCGTGGCGTGGGGCACGAAGTACGGTCCGGTACTCGTACCGTGGGTCTATCTGGGCCTGGGCGTACTCATACTCGTCGAGTGCGGAACGTTCTCTTGAGGTCTCCGGGGACGCCAGTCGACCACTAGCGTTCATTCGTGCCTAGTAGCTCCCCGAATCAGACGCTGCGGCGCCTCACGCTCATCGTGGCGATCCAGTGGATGGGCGCGACGCTGGGACTGCCGCTGCTGCCCCTCTTCCTCGAGCACCGGGGCGGGACACCGACGATCGTGGGTTTCATCATGGCGTCGTTCTTCATCGCCGGTGTCGCCACCCAGTTCGCGTTGGGCCACCTGGCCGACCGCTTCGGGCGCCGCAAGATCCTGATGTCCAGTCTCGTCATCTACGGACTGGCCAGCATGACCTTTCTCCTGCCGATGTCGGCACCATGGTTCGCCCTTTCGCGCGCGGTCCAGGGCGCCGCGGCCGGCGCCATCGAAGTGGCGTCACTGTCGGCGGTCGCCGCCCTCTTCTCCCAGGCCGAACGTGGTCGAGCGGTTTCTCGGATCTTCGCCGCCCAGTTGCTCGGTCTGGCGATCGGACCGGTCGTCGGGGTACTGGCGTCAGTGAGGGACCTGGGTGTCGCGTACTTCATTGCGGGGGTCCTGAGCCTGCTCGCGGCGGTCCAAACGATGCGGACCAATCTCGGCGACCGCGAGTACGACCCCTCACCACTGCCCAGGCTCCAGTGGAACCGCCAATTGATCGGGGCGCTCATCGCCGGCGCCGCGGGAGGTCTGTCGATCGGCGTCTACGAGGCGTGCTGGAGCCTCCTGTTGCACCAGCACCACGCCAGCACGTTGCTGATCCGTCTCAGTTGGACCGTGTTCGCCCTTCCCTGGGTCGCCTTCAGCGGCGTAGGAGGATGGCTCGCGGACCACGGCAACCGACGGTTCATCGCCCTCGCCGGCATGGTCAGCGGGGCCTTCTTCCTGTCGCTCTACCCCCACATCCACAACAACATCACGTTGCTGTGCCTCGGTCCGGTCGAGTCGATCGGCGCGGCCCTCTCGATGCCCTCGATTTCCTCGCTCCTCACCCAGGGCGCTGAACTACGAGAACTGGGTCGCCGACAGGGTCTCTACACGACCGCGAACACGGCGTCGTTGGCGGTCGGCGCGGGCGTCTCGGGTGCCCTGTTCTCGATCGATCCCGCGCTGCCGTTCAGCGTGATCGCGTTCACGTCGTTCCTGCTCGCGTCGTCGACACTCTGGTGGTGGCGCGACGTCCGGGGCAACGTCACCTTCAGCACGACGTAGCGCCGCCACAGCACGAGAGCGGCGCCGAAGCGCCGCTCTCGTTGCGTTCAGCGTACGACTACTTCTTCCAGATCTGGTCCCAACGCGTCGATCCGCCATCGGGGTTGAGACAACGGGTCGTGCCGTCACCAGCCGTGGCGTACGCCCAGTTCTGCACGTTCGTTCGCGCCGCCCATGCGGTTATCAACGTCGTCAGGCACAGGTACGGCAGGTCCTTGGCGAACTGACTGTTGATCTTCGCCCACGCCGCCCTCTGCGCCGCCGAGTGCGGCTTGGCGGCGAGGGCCGCCAGCATCGAGCCCTCAACAACGGGGTCCGCCTGGTGGGCGAAGTTGACCGCACCGGCGATGAACGTTCCCGCCGGCAGTGCGTCCAGCCCGAGGCCACCCGCGGACACCGCCGCGGTCGCGGGCTGGGAGTTGAACCACACGTAGTTGAGTGACGGGTCCACGCCACCGAACTGGTTCCAGGTCGCTGAGTCGAACTGACCGATGATGACGTTCTCGATCAACGCGCTCTGGACCAGCGGTCGCGCGGTCACCGTGATACCGACGGCGCCTAACTGCTGGGAGAAGTAGGCGAAGGCCCGGTTCTCGGACGAACTGCCCGACACGATGTCGATGACGAAGCTCACCGAGGAGACGTTGTTCTTTGCCTTGTAGGCGTTCACGAGCGACCTCGCCTTGGCGGGGTTGTAGGCCGGGTACCCGGGATTCTTGTAGTACACCGAGCCGTGTCGGTAGATGCCGTCGGCGACCGTTCCCGTGCCGCCGGCGACGACCTTGTGGTACGTCGTGCGGTTGATCGCGTAGGCGCAGGCCTGGCGGATCGTAACGTCGTTCAACACCGGCTTCATGGTGAAGTCCCACTTCAGCGTCGAGGGGTTGACCGCACCGGCCGTGCCGAGGTAGATCGCGTCCTGCACCGGCGTCGGCACCGCCTGACCCTTCGTGATGTACGAAAGGGCGCCGGGAACGCCGGGAGCGAACTCGCCGGCCCACGCGAAGTACTGGTTCATGGTGCCCGTCGTATTCAAGATGATGCAGTTGAGCGGGAGGTCGATCGGATCGTTGACGTCCGTGCGGTACGAGATGCCCCTGATCTTCTTCAGACCCGCGATGCTCGTACCGTCCTGGGTGAGCAGCATGTCGATCGAACCCGACTGGAGCGCCTGATTACGACTGTTGTCGTCCGGGATGGTCTTGAACGTCACGCCACTCAAGTAGGGCAGTTGGCGGTTGTGCGCGTCGGCGCGCCAGTATCGCGGGTTCTTCTTGAAGACCGACTGCGTACCGACCTGCCACGAAACGATCTTGAACGGACCGGTGCCGACGGGCGTGCCGGCGAAGGTCGGCGAGAACGAGCTCGGGTGCGCCATGTAACAGGTCTGCTGCTCAGAGAGCGCCGAGATGGGGAAGGTCGAGAACGGGATCACCAGGGTGAAGGCGACCACGTAAGTCGAAACTTTCGTCACCGACCCGATGATCGGGCGCACCGCGAGGCCAACCGTCGGGTCCGCCGCGGCGGCGGCGAAGTTCGCGACCACGATGTCGGCGTTGAAGGGGTCGCCGTTGGTGAACGACACCCCCTGGCGCAGCGCCACGGTCCAAACCGTGTAGTTGGCGTTCGGCGTCGCCGAGAGCGCCAGCATGGGCAGCCAGGTCCTCCCGTTGGCCGCCGAAACGAACAACGGGTCGTACAGCGCGTTCGCCACGCAGAAACCCGAGGCGTCCATCTTGCCCTGGGCGCCATTGAAGATGTGGTAGTTCGGCACGTCCGACAGGAGGCCCACCCTGAGTGTGCCGC
>DAIOEY010000109.1:0-6036 GCA_036745995.1 Acidimicrobiales bacterium
GACAACAACATCGGGATCGTCGAGGCGGTCGCGGAGTGATTCTGGCGAGATGAGAGGACTGATCATCTGAGTTCCCTCGCTGTCCCGGACGCGTCCGACTGAAGAGTGTCCAGCACGACGAACCGCCCGCTAGCGAGATCGCTCAGTCGCGTCGTCGCCACGGCGTCAGTCACCTCGGGCGCTCGCTTTGAGTTCGGGGTCCGGAGCGGCCGCCGTGATTACCTCCTTCGAACTCCGGCGAGGGCTTCAAGTACTAGTAACGCCGTGAGGCGAATCGTGCGCTGATCGTGGCTGTCGCGATCCACATCGATCTCGGTGATGTCAATCGCGCTCACTCGGGGATCAGTCGTGATGGCGCGAACGAAGCGTCGCATCTCGTCGGCGCTGAGACCGCCGGGCGCGGCCGCGTGACTCCCTGGGGCCACCGCGAGGTCGGCGGCGTTCATATCAATATCCACGTAGACCGGGTGTCCGCCGTCACCGGCGATCTCCATGGCGCGCGCCACCACCTCCTCGACCGGTTGGCGGCGCAGTTCGTCACGAGTGAATACCGTGATGCCAGCCTCATGCGCACGATTGGCGTCGTACCCCGAGTTTGAGAAGTCAGCCAAGCCGACTTGCACGACGCGACTGCCGTCGACCCCGGCCATGAGGAGTTGGCGAACGTGTGAACAATTGGTCTGGCCGTCGCGCAGATCGTAATGCGCGTCGAGCGTGACCAGGCCGTAATTCGACAGCTCGTCACCTCCGATGGCCCGCAGAGCATGCCACGTCGCAGCGTTGTCACCACCGAGGATGATCCGAAGCGCGAGGTCCTTTGCGAAGTGAACTACTGCACGCGCGACGCGTTCTGAGCCACCCTCGCCGTCGGGGTCCTCGACGTCGCCATAGTCGATGATGTTCAACGTGTCGCCCAGATCGACCTTGTCGCTGCAGGACCAGGTCGTGAAATACGTCAACACCGTGCGCACGGCCGCTGGGGTACTGAGCGCTGATCGCGGCGTGACCGACGTCGCGTGCGTATTGATTCCAAGGAGTGCAACGTTCTGCCGGTCGCGTCGCGGCGTCGCCTCCAGCAGTGAGGAGGCCAAGGGCAAGTGAGAATCGGCGAACGCTCCCATGTGGGTCATCCTATGGAGGTGCCAGGTGTCACGGCATTTGGCCGGGCGAGTGACGTGGACAAACTATCCCGGCTCTTCATTTGGCTCATCGTCGCGGCCCGAAACTCGCGCGCGGCCCTACGTGGTCGTCCAATGGCGTCGCCAGCACGTGGATCAATCACTCCCGCTTCGGGCCAGGAGCGACGAGGGGAACGTCAAACGGTCGTCGCGGCGCGACGCCTCCGACGACGGGTCGAACTAGGCGAGGCTCAGGAAGAGCTTCTGTAACCGGATAACGATCTCATCCGTGTCGCTCTCGGGGTCGGTGAGACACTCCTTCAGGTTCGCCGAGATGAGGGTGAATGCGGCAGTGTTCACCGCCTTGGCGACCGCCGCCATCTGGGTGACGATCTCCTCGCAACTTCGACCTTCTTCGAGCATTCGTACGATGGCGCCCATCTGGCCGTGCGCGCGCTTGACGCGCTTGGTGATCGTCTCAAGCTGCGCCCGGTCCTGGAGCACGTGCGGCGTTTTCTTGGTGGTCATGGCTTCTCCTCGGGCGAATTCGCGTCTTTTCAGTATCGCCTAGAACCCCTCGCTACGCCGCCTCTGAATTGTGTGGATACCCCTATGGGTATATACTACGGGCAGCCACGGGCGCTAGTTGAACGCACCGTGGGCGGTTCATCGGGAACGGGGAGTGAATGGACTTGGATCGATCAGAGTGGCCGCACGGCAGTCCAGAAGCTCTCGGGGCACGCGGGGACGTCGTTCGCCAACGTGCACTCGGCAGTGGTGGTCGGGCGGCAACGAATATGAGGAGGTCGCCATGGCTCGCGTCGTGATCCTCGGTGCCGGCATCTCGGGACACACGGCAGCGCTGCACCTGCAACGTCAGCTGAAGAACAAACACGAGATCGTTGTCGTGTCGCCCAATGCCAACTGGAACTGGATCCCTTCGAACATCTGGGTCGGAGTCGGCAAGATGACCAAGGCCCAGGTGACGTTCCCCCTCGCTCCGATCTACAGGCGCAAGCACATCGGGTTTCGCCAGGCAAAGGCCGTGGCGATTCACCCCGAGGGCAGTCCCAGCGATCCTCAGGGCTTCGTTGACATCGTCTATACCGACCCGACTCGGACCGGTGAAGAGGAGCGGCTCGCCTACGACTATCTCGTCGTGGCCACCGGACCGAAGCTGAACTTCGCGGCGACGCCGGGTCTCGGGCCCGACGGCAACTCGTGGTCGGTCTGTACCGCGGGACACGCCGAACAGTCGGCCGCCGCGCTCGAGACGATCATCGAGGCGTTGAGGGCCGGTGAGCGAAAGACACTCGTCATCGGCGTCGGTCACGGGACCTGTACCTGCGAGGGTGCGGCCTTCGAGTACACCTTCAACGTCGAACACGAACTGAGAACGCGAGGGGTGCGTGAACTCGCCGACGTCGTGTATCTGTCCAACGAGTACGACCTGGGAGACCTCGGCGTCGGCGGGATGATTTTCGCCCAGAACGGCTTTGAGACGAGCAGCAAACTCTGGACCGAATCGCTCTTTCGCGAGCGTGGGGTGCGCGCGATACTTCGAGCCCACGTAGAGAAGGTGGAACCGGGCGTCATCCACTACGAGGATCTCGATGGTTTGCACCACACGCTCGACTTCGACTTCGCCATGCTCCTGCCGCCGTTTCGTGGTGTCGACATGAAGGCCTACGAACGCGACGGTGGCGACATCACCGAGGACCTCTTCGCCCCCAATGGTTTCCTCAGGGTCGACGCGGACTACGAGGCCAAGCCCTTCGAAGAGTGGGCTCCGGAGGACTGGCCGAAGACGTACCAGTGTCCGCGCTACGCGAACGTCTTCGGTGTCGGGATTGCCTTCGCGCCGCCGCACGCCATCTCCGAACCGAGGAAGAGTCCGAACGGCACGATCATCTCTCCCGCACCCCCGCGGACGGGAATGCCCTCGGGCGTCATGGGGCGCACGGTCGCGCTCTCGATCACTGACCGCATACGACACGGCGGTCAGGCGACGTTGCGCACGGCTTCGATGGCCGCCATGGGTGCTGCGTGCATTGCGTCGGCGGGAACGGGGCTGCGAAAGGGAAGCGCGGCCGCTATCACCATGTATCCGATCATCCCCGATCGGCGTCGCTTTCCGGGTTCCGGACGCGACCTCACCCAGACCACGGGAGAGATCGGGCTCAGCGGGCACTGGACGAAATTGCTCCTTCACTACTTGTTCATCTACAAGGCGAAGGCCCGCTTCGGCTGGTTCTTGATTCCCGAATGATCAGTGCACACGCGAGACAAGGAGATCGAGAAGGTGGATCAGATGAGTGACGTGGACCGCGGCATTGCCGAAGCACCCCTGCCGACGACGAGAACGCTACGTCGTCGAAGGAGCCTCTTCTTTCAGGCAACGCGATTCATCGCGTTCAACGTTCGGATGTTGAAGATGGTAACGAGGGCGCACCACTGATGTTCGGATCGCTTCCTTTGTCGACGGTCCTAGCGTGACCGAAGCGGGAGCCGATCTGGTGGAACTTGCGCTTGACGACGCCAGGGGCAGCGCGGTGGTGGATGCTTCTCCAGCACCACGTACGCGCTGGGTCGGCGCGGCGGCGTTCGTCTTGAGTCTGATCGGCGTGGGTCTTTCGACGTACATGACAATTGCGCACTTCACGGAGACGACAATCCTGGCGTGCTCGGGTACCGGCGAACTCAGTTGCACTGCCGTAACCACGTCGCCCCAGTCGCGTTTGTTGGGAATGCCTGTCGTGCTTATCGGGCTCAGCTATTTCGCCGTCATGAGTGTCCTCACGTCGCCACCCGTCTGGCGACGGAGCGTGCGATGGCTAGCGCTTTCGCGTTCGTTACTCGCCGTCGCCGGCATCGCCTTCGTCTTCTGGCTGATTGCCGCCGAATTGCTGATCATTGGCCACGTTTGTCTCTGGTGCACCGGCGTGCACGTCGTGATGTTCGCCCTGGTGATCGTGCTCACCAGGGCTACGCCCGCCCAGCAGGGGTTTCGCCTCGAAGGGGGGGTTGACCCACAGCCGCGAGACACCTGACGACGGATCGGTCACGCGGACGCTCACTCGGCACGCGACGATTTCGACGGCGAATCCGCGCTTGGTGCGGCGCCAAAACTGCGGCCTAGGAGTTCGCGTTTTGTTGTTCGAGAACTTTGCGGTGGACTTCTGGCATGTCGAGGTCGCGCACCTTCTCAACCAGCTCTTCCAGAGATGACTCGGGCAGGGCGCCCGCCTGGCTGAAGAGCACCACGTTCTCGCGCATGATCATCAGCGTGGGGATCGACATGATGTTGAACGACGCCGCGAGACCCTGCTCGGCCTCGGTGTCGACCTTGGCGAACACGATGTCGGGGTGCTTCTCGGCGACCTTCTCGTAGGTCGGCGCGAATGAACGGCACGGACCACACCACGCCGCCCAGAAGTCGATCAGCACGATGTCGTTGGACGCCACGATCCCCTCGAAGTTCTGCTCTGTCATCTGTGTCGTTGCCATGGCTCCTCCTCTGGTTCCGCTGACGTCGTTGAGCGGATACCCCTAGGGGTATATACTACACGGGGAAGGCCGCCCGTGCCACCCGTGGTTCTGGGTCAGTTCGAAGGAGCGAGCGGTCGTGGGAAGTGCGCGCAACGAATCCAGTCGAGTTGTGCACCTGGGTGGACTTTGGACGAGAAGAATGAACAAAGAGAGAGGCGACAACAATGTGTCATCAAGTGACGTGCGAAACGTGTGCCAGGCCGACGTGGAGTGGATGCGGCGGTCACGTCGAGCAGGCACTCGCCGGAGTCGCCAATGAGGAGCGGTGCGCGTGCGATCAGGCCTTCGCCGCGGTGTCGAAACCGGATCCGACTGAGGACTCCTTCACTCGAGAGCTCGGACGTCTGCCGTGACCTCGGCCGCCGAGCACTGGCGTAAGTCACTCGACGCGTGGGCGCTGCCCGACGAGATCGTGAACTCGGCGCCCGAGAGTCCCTGGATTCACCCGCCCGTGTTGTTCGAGGTCCCCGACCAGATTCAGCCGTCGCCGTCGCACGATCGTGCCCGTGAAGTCCTCGCACCGGGCGCTACGGTGCTCGACGTGGGGTGCGGGGGCGGAATCGCCGCCTTCGCGCTGACCCCTCCGGCGACCCACGTAATCGGTGTTGACCACCAGCCAGAGATGCTGGTGATGTTCCGCGCGAACGCCGCCAAGCGTGGCGTCACCTGCGAGACAGTTGAGGGATTCTGGCCGTTGGTCGCGGCGCTGGCCCCGGTGGCGGACGTCGTGACCGCGCATCACGTCGCCTACAACGTCGCCGACCTCGCCCCGTTTCTTCGAGCCCTTGACGACCACGCGAGATCCCGCGTGGTGCTCGAGATGCCCGATCACCATCCGCTGGCGTCGATGTCCGACGCGTGGCGTCATTTCTGGAACCTCGAACGTCCCCAAGGTCCGACGCCGTCGGACCTGCTCGACGTCCTTCGCGAAATAGGCATCGACGCGCGTCGCGAACAGTGGAGCGGGCCCATGCGGGTCGAGCAGAATCTCGATCAGGCGGCCCACTTCATGCGCATCCGCCTCTGTCTGCCCGAGTCGCGTGAGGATGAGGTCCGTGACTATCTCGCGTCGAACCCGGCACCGTCGGTACGCGAGTTGTCCACGATCTGGTGGGACTCCACGTCCCGTGACGCCTGATGCGGGACCGAACGACTCATGACGCCTCGCCGGACGCGGGACCTCCTGCAGTCGTCGTCTACTGGCGACCGGGGTGTCCCTACTGCGTGCGTCTGCGCTGGGGCCTTCGGCGATTCAAGGTGGCGAGTGAGGAGTTGAACATCTGGAACGATCCGAGTGCCGCGGCATTCGTCCGATCCGTCAACGGCGGCGACGAGACGGTCCCGACAGTGGTCGTGGGAGAAACCACCA
>DAIOEY010000110.1:0-1281 GCA_036745995.1 Acidimicrobiales bacterium
CCGCGCGCGGTGGCGTCGCCGAGGACCACCCAATCGAGAGCGACGCAGTCGGCCACTGTCTCGGCGTTGACGCCGTGACCCACGACCGCGAGCACGCGCCGTCCGTCAAGGGGCACCTCGACGGCACGAACCTCGTGATGAGCGACGACACGCCACGGCGCGGCGCCGGTTCGACCGGTCGGCAGTTCGAAGGGGTCCGCGAGCAGCGGTTCGACGAACGCGGCGTTCAAGTGCACGGGTCCGGCGTACGACGTCGCACCAGCCGCGTCGAGCCACAGGCGGCTCGCGAGCGCGCGCCAGGAGGGCGCCGCGTCGAGGCGCGCAACGCCCGGCTCTTCAAACCGTCGCACCATCGTCGCGTAGAGGTGGCGCTGATTGATGGTCTGGGGCGCGCCGACGCCGTGCAACTCCTGGGGGCGGTCGGCCGTCACCACCACCAACGAAACGCCCGAGAGATCGGCTTCGGCGACGGCCGCGTGCAGTTCCGCCGCGGCCGTCCCGCTCGTCACCACCACTACTACCGGACGACGCGTCGCGAGCGATCGACCGATCGCGAAGAATCCCGCACTGCGCTCGTCAAGGCGCACGTGCAACTGCAGTTCGTCGCGCTCGGAGGCGGCGACGACCAGCGGTGTCGAGCGAGAACCGGGGCAGATCACGACGTCACGCAGTCCGTGGCGACACCATTCGTCGAACAACGTCGCGGCAAACGTGGCCTGTACCTCGCTCGGGCTCGGTACGCTCTGTTGCAATGTCACTCCTCAGGGTCCAGCGCCAAGGTACCGGCCCGACCTTCGTGTGGCTGCACGGTTTCACCCAAACGGGCGCTTCCGCGTACCAATTCCGCTCCATTCTGACAGGTACCAACCAGTTGTGGACATTCGACCTGCCCGGACACGGCGACGCCGCCGAGATCGACGCGTCGCTTGACGAGACCGCCGATCTGGTCGCCGAACTGCTGCCCGACGAGCCAGTCGCGCTGGGCGGCTATTCGATGGGCGCACGCGTGGCACTGCACGTGGCACTGCGTCATCCCTCGCGCCTCAGCAGTCTGGTCGTCCTCGGTGCGTCACGTGGCATTGAAGAGGCCACAGCGCGCGCCGAACGCCGTGAGAGGGACGATCAACTAGCCGATCGGATCGAGACCATCGGAGCCGCAGCGTTTCTCGACGAATGGCTCGCCCAGCCCCTCTTCGCCACCGTGCCCGACGACCCCTTCGAACGTGTCGCGCGCAGCGCGAACGCGCACGGACTCGCCGCGTCGCTGCGTCGCTCGGGCAC
>DAIOEY010000110.1:1381-5840 GCA_036745995.1 Acidimicrobiales bacterium
TCGCGCGCAGCGCGAACGCGCACGGACTCGCCGCGTCGCTGCGTCGCTCGGGCACGGGCACCCAGGACTGGCTCGACCCACGTCTCCGTGCGCTCGACGTACCGACGCTCGCCCTCGCGGGTGCCAACGACGCGAAGTTCATCATCGAGGCGACCGCGATCGCCAAAGGAGTCCAACGTGGAACCTCCACCGAGATTCCCGACGCCGGGCACGCCGCCCACTTGGAGCAGCCCGAGCGAACAGCGACGCTGATCTCGGCGTTCTTGAACGATTAACGCGTCGCGAAGAACGTAGCGAACAGCAACGCCCCGACCGCGAGCTGCGCGCGAGCCGAGGCCTTGAGCAACACGAGTAGTTCACGCCCCACCCGTGCGGAGAAGGCCATTCGCAGGCCTGGCACGTAGAGCACGAGTGCGACCAACGCGACGATCGGTTCCCCGCCGGCCGCGATGCCGACGACGACCCCACTCACGCACAACGCGTACAGCCAGGAAGCCCGCTCGCGACCCAGTCGGGCGGCCATGGTCCTCTTGCCCGCCAGGCGGTCGCCCTGGGCGTCGCGCAGGTTGTTCGCCTCGAGCAACGCGCAGGCCATCGACCCGCAGGCCAGCGCGAACCACCACGCCGAGTCGGGAATCGAGAGGTGCTGGACGTAGGCGGTGCCGACGGTCGCCACGAAGCCGAAGTAGGTCATGACGAACAGTTCGCCAAAACCGTAGTAGCCGTACGGCTTGGGTCCACCGGTGTAGAACCATCCGGCGAGCACCGCCGTGGCGCCGATCACGACGAGCCACCACGACGTGCGCGACGACAGCCACAACCCGACCGAAGCGCCGACGAAGAACCATGCCCACGCGGCGTACTTCACCGTCGCCGGCGCCACGAGTTTCGACGCCGTCAGGCGGAACGGTCCGACGCGGACCTCGTCGGTGCCGCGCACGCCGTCGGAATAGTCGTTGGCGTAGTTCGTGCCAATCTGCAACGACAGGGCCACGACGGCACAGAGCACCGTGTTGAGCCAGCACAGCGTCGCGGGGCGCACCAGCGACGCGCCGACCGCGACCGGTACGGCGGCGGCGGGCAGCGTGCGGAGTCTCGCCGCCAAGACCCAGCGGCGAATCACTCCGGGTGCGTCGCTCATGGACGCTTGGGAAACTTCGAGAAGTCCGGGGCTCGGTGTTCGACGAAGGCGTTGCGGCCCTCCTGGCCCTCCTCGGACATGTAGAAGAGCATCGTCGCGTCGCCCGCCAGCTGTTGCACGCCGGCGAGGCCGTCGTCCGCGGCGTTGAAGCCCGCCTTCAACATTCGTAGGGCGATGGGCGAGAGTGTCAGCATCTGACGACACCACGCCACGGTCTCACGCTCGAGGTCGCCCAAGGGGACGACCGTGTTCACGAGACCCCAGTCCAACGCCGTCGCGGCGTCGTACTGACGACAGAGGAACCAGACCTCCTTGGCGCGCTTCAGGCCTATCGTGCGCGCCAGCAGTGACGATCCGTACCCACCGTCGAAGGATCCGACGCGCGGGCCGGTCTGACCGAAGCGCGCGTTGTCCGCGGCGATCGACAGGTCGCACACCAGGTGCAAGATATGCCCTCCCCCTATGGCGTAACCCGCGATGGACGCCACGACCGGCTTGGGCAGTCGGCGAATCTGGATCTGCAGGTCGAGTACGTTGAGCCGACCGACACCCTGGCGCGCGACGTCGTCGTCGCCCATGTACCCGTCGTCACCTCGGATCTTCTGATCGCCCCCCGAGCAGAAGGCGTCGGGGCCAGCGCCCGTCAGGATGATGGCGCCGACGGTGACGTCGTCGCGCGCTCGTTCGAAGGCGTTGGCCAGTTCGAACAAGGTCTGGGGACGGAACGCGTTGCGTCGCTCCGGGCGGTTGATCGTGAGTCGCGCAATGCCCTCGCCCACCTCGTAGATGATGTCGGTGTACTCGCCCCTTCGCTCCCACGCGGGAAGCGGTTGGGAGCGAAACGCCTCGACGGGATCGATCGGTGAGCCTTCAATGACGGTTTCAGACATAGCGACCACGCTACCTTTCGTTCAGACGGGCGCGAGTACGGCGCCAGGGACCGCCCGTTCGCCCGGACGGTCCTCGTGGGCGCGCAGGCGCTCGGACAAGGTGGCTCGAACGTCCACCATGGCCGGATCATCGAAGCGATTGACGCGCTGGAGCGGGTCATCGGCGAGGTCGTACAACTCCCCCTCGGTGCCGTCGTGCATCGTGCCCGCCTGGTACTCGGTGTAGAGGTGCTCGGCCGTGACGACCGAGCGAACGTGGACGTCGACACCGAACAACGCCGAGTCCCATTCGGTGAACGTCGACTCGAACGAGCGGGCGTGCGCGTCGTCGTCGTTCGTCGGCAACACCGTCCCCTCGACCCACGCGGGTGCCGGCTGACCGGCGACGTCGAGGAAGGTCGCGGCGAGCGAGACGAGACTCACCGGCGCGTGCACGACGCACGGCTCGGGCATGCTCGAACGCGCGGGTCGCCAGATCAGGGGAAGGCGCAGCAGTCCGTCAACGTGGTACGGGCCCTTGAAGAGCAGTCCGAAATCGCCCTGCAGTTCGCCGTGATCGCTCGTGAAGATGACGTCGACGTCGTCGCCCCAGCCCCTCAACTCGATGGCCGACATCACTCGCCCGATCGCCTCGTCGATCAACTCGACTTCGACGGCGTTGAGGGCGTTCACTTCTCGGACCTGGTCGGGCGTCATCAGCGCGGGCACCCAGTGCGCGGGTGCCTCGTAGTTGCTCACGACCCGCCCGTCGTACCACGCGCGCCAGTGGCGGGCCTTCACGTCGAGCAGCGCCTCGCGCTCGCTCTTGGTTTGGGGGTAGTTCACCGGCAGATCGACGTCGCGCCACGGTACGCGGTTGATCTCGGACTGTGGCGGATCCCACGGGTGGTGCGGATCGGGAAAGCTCATCCAGCAGAACCAGTCCTGGTCGACGTTCTGGCGCTCCAGCCAGTCGATCGTGCGTTCGGCGACCCAGTCGGTGTGGTACCACTCGCGTGGCACCGAGTTCATCTTCACCTGGGGCGCGTTCGTGTCGCCGCCGCCCGCCGCGTTGACGTTGAGGTCCTTGTCGACGACCGAGTAGAAACCGCTCACGGCTTCGGGATGCTGCTCGTTGATCCACTTGGCGTAGTGCAGTGCCCCCATGACGCCATGGGTCGCGAACTCGAGGTGGTCAAAGCCCCGGTGCACCCCTCGCCGGCCGTCGTACCAGGGCTGTTCGACGGTCGGGATACCGAGGTTGGCGAGGGTGTTCTCGACGAACCGGCCGAAGGGGTCCATGAACGGTTCGAAGTGGGCCTTGCCGATGAGGGCCGTCGCGTAGCCGGCGTCGTGCAGGCTCTCGGCGACCGACGGCGCGTCGATCGCGAGCGGCACGCCGTTCATCCACGCCCCGTGCGTCGACGGGAACTGGCCGGTGAGCATCGAGGCGCGCGACGGCATGCACACCACGGACGTGGGCTGGCAGCGCTCGTAGCGGATACCCTCGGCGGCCAAGCGGTCGAGCACCGGCGTACGCGACAGCAGCCCGCCGTTGACGCCCACGGTGTCGTAACGCTGCTGATCGGTCGTGATGAAGAGAATCTTTCGTCCCACGCCCTACTCCTTCACGGTCGCTTCGGCGAGCCGTTGAATGACGTCGAGCGCACCGAGCGTCCCGCCCGCGATGATAAGAGCGAGAGGGTCAGGTTCGGCGGTGGTCGAGTAGACGCAGAGCGAGTCGAGGGGTCCGAGCTCGAGGACGTCGATCACGCCCAGGTGGAACCGGTACGGCGGTGTGGTGATGCGGTAGGCGAACCGACGGATCGTCGGATCGATGGTCAGGATCTCCTCAGGCATCTCGAGGCCTGTCGCCGTCGTGATGGTGCGAATGTTGCCCTCGACGACGCACGACACGATGCCCGGGAACCAGCGTGGTATGGACTCGGGGTGTCGCACCACGTCCCACACTGCGTCCGCGGACGCCGCAATCCGTCGCTCGTATCTCAGTGACGCCATTGATATCAATGCTTCCTACTCGCAATCAACCTAGTCGCACCCCCTAGTCTCGCTGTGTGGCAACGCTGAACGCACTGGACTTCACATTGGGCCCAGAACTCGAGATCGCTACCCGTCGCTGCGTCGAGAGCGGATCGGCGTTCTGCGTGCTGGACCAACGACTCTCACCGCGACGGCGCCTCGAAGAACTCGAACTTCTCGGTGCGACCACTCTGCTTGGCGCCGGCGGACGCACGACATTGGCAGCGGGGCGCGAGGTCGACCCTGAGATCGGACTCGTGATGCTGACGTCGGGTTCGAGTGGGACGCCCAAGGCCGCTGAACTGACGTGGGACGCACTGCGCGCCAGTGCCTCGATGACCGAGTCGAGGCTTCGCGGCGACACGACGCCGGTCTGGTACCCGTGTCTGCCGGCCAATCACATCGGCGG
>DAIOEY010000111.1:0-2089 GCA_036745995.1 Acidimicrobiales bacterium
CTCAACGCCTCGTACAACTGCGTCGATCGTCACCTGGCGACTGATCGCAACAAGGCGGCCATCATCTGGGTGCCCGAGCCCGAGGACGAGGCCACCGTGGTCCTCACCTATCAGGAGCTTTACGAGCGCGTCAACGAGTTCGCCGCGCTGCTAAAGGGCTTCTGCGGCGTTGAGACCGGCGACGTGACGACGTTCCACATGCCCATGGTGCCGGATCTGCCGATAGCGATGCTCGCGTGCGCACGTCTGGGCGTCGTCCACTCCCAGGTCTTCGGTGGTTTCTCCGGCTCCGCGTGCGGCGGCCGCATCGCCGACTCGAAGAGCAAGATTCTCGTCACGATGGACGGCTACTACCGCAACGGCGAACTGCAGGATCACAAGGCCAAGGCCGATGAGGCAATCGCGAGGGCCCTCGAGGAGGGCGTCACGGTCGAGAAGGTGCTGGTGTTCCGCAGGAACCCCGGAGAGTACGCCTCGAAGAGTCCAATGGTCCCCGGACGGGACTTCTTCGTCGACGAGATCATGGCCGACTACAAGGGGAAGAAGGTTGACCCGGTTTCGATGCCGGCCGAAGCGCCACTGTTCATCATGTACTCGAGCGGCACGACCGGCAAGCCAAAGGGCTGCCAACACAGCACGGGCGGTTACCTCGCCTACGTGACCGGCACGTCGAAGTACTACCAGGACATCCATCCCGAGGACACGTACTGGTGCGCCGCCGACATTGGCTGGATCACCGGACACTCCTACATCGTCTATGGGCCATTGGCACTCGGCACCACGACGGTCATGTACGAGGGCGTACCCACCTATCCCGATGCCGGGCGTATGTGGAGGATCGCCGAGCGGCTCGGAGTGACCACGTTCCACACCGCGCCCACGACCATCCGCACCTTGCGCAAGGTCGGCCCGGATGAGCCGGCGAAGTACAACTACCACTTCAAGCACATGACGACCGTGGGCGAGCCGATCGAGCCTGACGTATGGCGCTGGTACTACGACGTCGTGGGCAAGGGCGAGGCGGTCATTGTCGACACCTGGTGGCAAACCGAGAACGGCGGCTTCCTCGGAAGCACCCTTCCCGCGCTGAACCCGATGAAACCGGGCAGTTGCGGTCCGGCCGTCATCGGAATCTTCCCGAAGATCCTGGACGAGAACGGCGACGAGGTCAAGGCCGGCAGCGGTCACGCCGGGAACATCTGCATCCGCAACCCGTGGCCCGGCATCTTCCAGACCATCTGGGGCGACCCCGATCGGTTCGTCAAGACGTACTACGAGAAGTACAACAAGGACCCCAAGAGTACGGACTGGCACGACTGGCCGTACTTTGCCAACGACGGCGCGATGCAGGCCGAGGACGGCTACTACCGCATCCTCGGGCGCGTGGACGACGTGATCAACGTCTCGGGGCACCGTCTGGGCACCAAGGAGCTCGAGTCGGCCGCCCTCATGGTCGATGAGGTCGCCGAGGCAGCCGCGGTTCCGGTGGTCGATGAGGTTCGCGGCCACGTCGTGGAGATGTACATCGCCGTCAAGCCAGGAGTTGATGGCGACGCCGACGGCGTCGCGGACAAGGTGTCGCGAATGATCGAGTCCGAGATTGGAAAGATCGCCCGACCCAAGAATGTCTGGATCGTGGCCGACATGCCCAAGACCCGTTCGGGAAAGATTATGCGCCGAGTCATCGCGTCGATTTCGAACTTCACCGACGTTGGCGACATAACCACGCTCGCCAATCCCGACGTCGTCACTGACATCCGTCACTTCGTCGAGAGCGAGAAGATGGCGCGCGGGGAGCAGCCGCGAGACCTGAGCGCGGTTGAGATGAAGTCGATACTGAATTTCGGTTCCGAGGAGTAGCCCGCGGACATTGTGGCATCGCCAAGCCAGAACCCCGGCCCTCGCGGCCGGGGTTCTGGCTTTCCAGGAATCGAAGCCGTCGCCGAAGAGGTCCACGGTCCTGAGCCACGGGTTCCGACGTCCCTCGTGCTCGTCGGCGCTCTTGATGGCCCACTGACCGAGACGAATGAAGAACCATCGGAATGGTTCGGGCGGGAACGGTATGGACTTCCTCTTGACCAGGGCGAGA
>DAIOEY010000111.1:2189-5826 GCA_036745995.1 Acidimicrobiales bacterium
CCTCGTGGGCGACGGCTACGACCTCCTCGGAAAAGAGCGCACCGGGAGGGTCTACGACCAGGCGACCGAGCATCGTGTCGCCCGCGAGCGCAACCTTCATTGTCCGTCAGGAACGTCGGACGCGGCTCCCATGTGACCCGTGAACCAGTCTCGAGCCGCTTCAGCCGCGGCTTGCAGCGTTCCGGGCTCTTCGAACAGATGCGTCGCTCCGGGAATGACGACCAGACGGCTCTCACAACGAAGTTGGGCCTGCGCCTGCCGGTTGAGGTCGAGGACCACATCGTCGTCACCGCCCACGATCAGCAGCGTCGGAGCGGTAACCTCGGCAAGGCGAGGACCGGCGAGGTCTGGGCGGCCGCCCCGCGAAACCACCGCTGCGATGTCGGCATCCGGTTCGGCCGCGGCCCACAGAGCTGCGCCAGCGCCGGTGCTAGCGCCGAAATAGCCGACCGGCAGGTGAGCCAGATCAGTCTCGGCGCGCAACCAGTTGGTGACGTCCACCAGGCGGCGGGCCAGCAGCGAGATGTCAAAGACATTGGCCCGATCGGCCTCCTCTTCGACGGTGAGCAGATCGAACAACAGCGTCGCGAGTCCCTCCTCGTTGAGCACGGTGGCGACGTAGCGGTTGCGAGGGCTATGGCGACTGCTTCCGCTGCCATGAGCGAACACCACCACCCCGATGGCGTCCTCGGGCAGAGTGAGGTGCCCGCCAAGCTGGACCGGACCAACCGTCACCTCGATCTCCTCATCGCGCGAGGGAGGATCGCCGCCCGTCGTGCTCGTCGTGGCGGCTCGCGGGACCGGACGGGCGGCACGCTCGAGACAGGCGATGACCTCTTCGTCGGAGGTCTGGGCAAAATCGTCGTAGAACTGCCCGATCGCGTAGAACGGCTCGGGCGTGTCCAGGCAGACGAACTCGTCGGCATCGGCGCCAAATCGGACTTCCCAATCCCGCGGTGCGACTGGCACCGCGAGCACCACACGCGCCGCACCCTGCGCGCGGGCAACCTGACACGCGGCGCGCGCGGTCGATCCAGTCGCGATGCCGTCGTCGACAACCACCACAGTGCGGCCCTTCAGCGCGACCCGCGGCCGGTCGCCGCGAAACCGCCGGACCCGACGTTCGAGCTCGGCGCGTTCGCGAGCCTCCACTTCGTCCAATTGACTGGCGGACACACCAGCGACGTGGATGACCTCCTCGTTGATGATGCGCACGCCGTCCTCACCGATCGCACCCATACCGAGCTCAGGCTGGAAGGGCACGCCGAGCTTGCGAACCACGATGACGTCAAGCGGCGCATCAAGTGCTCGTGCAACTTCGTAGGCGACCGGTACGCCGCCCCGGGGCAGGCCGAGCACGACCACCGCCTCGCCACGCAAAGGCTGCAGCCTCGCGGCAAGACGACGCCCAGCGTCGGCACGATCGATAAAGGTCATATCGAACTCCTCTCGCTCTCTCACTTTCTCGCTGCAACCACCACCGCGCCAGGGTCGATGGTCCCAACCTCGATCACCGGCCGGAAGACCGACATGCGCCGAGTGGCGACGGTGCGGATGATGGCCCGAGCACGTCTGGAGACCAAGCGGACCGTGCTCACGTGGGTAACGAGCACGAATTCGTATTTGCACCCCGGAACTGGGGCTCAGCGCACGGAGCGTTCCCGTCCGGCTTCACCGCTTGCTTCCGCGATCTTCGACTTCACCTCGACTGGTCGGACAGAGTTCTCGGCATCACGAGGCCCTCCACGGAAGCCGTGGAGGGGCCGAGCTCGGACCAGCGGCTCGACACTCGAAGCGTCGCCAATGCGCAGGTGGGAAATCCGGCGCGCACTCCATCCAAGCGAGCCGGATCGCCGTCGCTGGCGAGTTCGATCAGCAGGTCCTGAACGCCAGGGTTGTGACCAATGAGCAGCACCGAACCCACCTCGTCGGGCAGCGCACGAAGCCGCATAAGCAACGCGGTGCCACTCGCGCCATAGAGCCCGTCTTCGGTATGCACTTCGACCGAGTTGCCGAGACGCTCGGCGATTAGCTGATACGTCTGTACGGCGCGAGTCGCCGGGGAGCAAAGTACAAGCTCCGGCAATGGGAGCGATCGCGCCACCGGAAGGGCCATACGCCGGGCTGCCTTCTCCCCGCGGCGGGCGAGTGGCCGCTCGTAATCGAGCACGTTGGGATCCTTCCAACTCGATTTAGCGTGGCGCATGACGTACAGGGACTTCGTCATCTGCCACTACGTGTCAAGTTGCGTCCGAGATGCAGTCCAAGTTGCATCCGAGATGAAGTCGCCACTTTTCCAAGTTGCAATTGAGCTCAGTACTAGCAGGAGGTGACCCCAATTTTTCGACCCGAAGAGTCGATCAGCGCCTGAATATCGATCGTGTCACTGGTAATGATTTGATCTCCATCATGTGCGATGGTGACTACAGTGGCATCAATAGCGCTACCACCACGAGCATCTCGGATTAGCACACCAGCGGCTCGGCCAAGGTCGCCATCAATGGGCACCAGATCCACGGCGTCGAGAAATCGTGCCAGGCGAACCTGCTTTCCTGAACCGCCTCTCCAAACCTCCGCAACCACTCCGCCGTTGCTTCGAAGGGAGAGTGAGTTAGTCTGAGCCGCTTTCAGTAGAGCCACCGTGTTCCTGTCGTCTCGCTCAATCGCTATGAACGCCCCAGTATCCAAGATCAACGCAGTCATTCGGCTGGGAGGCTTACTCGAACCTCTGCTCTTTCGAATGAAATGTGCTCATTGGCTTCCATCAACCTTGCTAGTTCAGAAGCATCCTGTTCCGGAATGAGAACGGGATGCCCGCCTTCGATGATGCGAGCGACCGTCGAAATGAGATCCTCATGACTCCCCTCTGAGGCGGTCAACTTAACAAACTTGAACAAACCACGCGAGCCCGCTGCGAGCCCGAGCCTCGAGACGGCGTTATGCAGTTCTTCACCTGTGATCTCCCTGTTCTCGCTCTCCCAGTCGTCAAGGAATTCGTCTAACGCCCGAGCACGCAGCTTCGTCTGGGCAGCGTCTGCCAACCAGCCGGAGAGGGTTTCACCGGACTGCTCGGCGGCGTCGCGCACCGCACTGCTCAGTGAAGGGGCTAAAGAAACACTCATCTTGTCAACAGTCATATATCAATCCTACTCGAGTACGAACTACTACGGTACGAATATTGCCTCCGAAGCACGAATCCGCCCACTTTCTCGTTCTCCCTGGTCAATCCTGGTGGAACGAGCCAACTAATGCGAGTTCATGATGATTACGCCTACGATTTGGGCCACCAGGTTCGTCGCGATCAGGATTCCGACGATTGAGACGCCGACCATTGTCGGCTTGCATCGTCGAGTTGGACTTCAGAGAACCCCGCGTCCATCCACTGAGCTTTCGCGTCGATTGTTTCTGAACTTGGATGAAACTCGAGTGAAGTTCAGATGCAACTCAACTGAAGTTCGGATGAAACTGTAATGAAGTTGGGACGCAATTCGCCTGCACGCAGCATGACAATTCCACTGAATTTCAGGTGAAACTTTCCACTACGAACAGCCGCTCGTCGCTCCGCAACTTGAGCAGACGTAACACGATCCGGCACGCTGCATCGCGTTGCCGCACTGGTAGCACATCGGTGCGTCGC
>DAIOEY010000112.1:0-5809 GCA_036745995.1 Acidimicrobiales bacterium
TCGGGTTGCTCGAGGTGGACGAAGTGGCCGGCGTTTTCGACCATCACGAGTCTCGACCCCGGCGCGAGGTAGTCGAGGGGATCGGCGAGACTCGAGGTGAGAAAGCAGCCGTCGTTCTCGCCGTGGACGTAGAGCGACGGCACGCTCGGCAGTTGGGTGCGGGCCGTTTCGAATCGTTCGAGCGTCTCGTCGATGAGCTCGGTGTCGAACATCGCCCGGTAGTACCCGAGGGCGGCCTGGCGGTTCTCCTTGTTCGCGAGAGCTTCTCGCACGTGGGCGAGGTCTTCGGTGAAGTCGAAGCCGGGCGACCACTGCGCCATCAATTGTGCGATGAAGTCCATGTCGTCCAGTTCCACCACCATGTCGGCGAGGGGGCTCTGGAAGAGGAACATGTACCAGCTGGCACGCAGTTGCGAGAACGTCATGAACGACGTCGCCACGGTAAGAAGCGGTGGAACCGACATCGTGACCGCCCGTCGCCACCGCTGCGGCTCGGCCGTTATGGCGGGGTACGTCGCCACCGCACCCCAGTCGTGACCGATCAGCACCGCGCGTTCGTCGCCGCCCAGGCGTTCGTGCAGTTGCGCGGCGTCACCCGCCAGCGCGGCGATCTGGTAGTTGCCGGTCGCCGAGACCGACGACGGAGCGTAGCCGCGCATGGCGGGGGTCACGACGTGGTAGCCGCGCGCGGCGAGGTGGGGCGCCAGGTAGCGAAAGGTGTGCCACGTGTCGGGAAAGCCGTGCAGACACAGCGCCAATGGGCCGTCGTCGGGCCCGAAGGTCTCACAGTGCAGGGTTACGTCGGCGAGTTCCACGTTGAGAGAGGCCATCAGCATCACGATAACCAAGGGTGACCGGTAGGGTCGTCGACGTGAGTTCACTCGAGATCGCGCACTTCAAGGAAGTACTGGGCCACTTCGCGACCGGCGTCGCGGTCGTGACCGCGATGACGCCCGACGGTCCGGCGGGATTCACCAGTCAGACGTTCGGTTCACTTTCCCTCGAGCCGATGCTCGTCTCCTTCGCCGCGAGCAACACCGGTAACTCCTGGTCGAGGGTCCATCCGATCGGCCTCGTCGCGGTCAGCGTGCTGTCGGACGCGCAGGAGGATCTGGCGCGCGTCTTCGCCACGACGGGCATCGACAAGTTCGAGGGCGTCGCGTGGTCGCCCGCTCCTCGGGGGTCGCCCTTGCTCGATGGGGCGCTCGCGCACCTCGAGGGCGAGATACTGAGCATTTCATCACACGGTGATCACGACGTCGCGGTCGTGGGCGTCGACTTCGCCGCTTCCCACGCGGGCTTTCCGCTGCTGTACTACCGAGGTGGTTTCGGCGGTCTCGGGTGAACCACGGGCGTCACTACGCTTTGTGAGGTGACCAGTGTGGCCCGGCCGATGAGTGTGTTGACGGGTCCCCGATGACCCTCGCGATCAAGGTCCTGCTCGTCATCTTCGTGATCGTCCTATTGACCGCCTCGGGGTTGCGCTTCAGAAAACTGCGTCGCGACGAACAGCGCCAGCATTTCCAGAAGCTAGACCGCCGCCTCGTGTCACCGCCACCGTCGCCCTACACGCCGTCTAAGGGTTTCCGTCTCCTCGACGGTTCGTCACCGATTCCCGCACGTCCCGAACCGTCGCGACCGCGCCTCGAGCCCGAACACGAGTACGTCTTCAGCGAGACCCAGCTGCCACCGATGGAGGAGCACGCCCTCGCCGCGGCGCGCCACGACACGCAGTGGGCGCTCTCTCGCTCCGCGCACCGCTCGCGGGTCTCGCCGTCGAGCACGCGCCTCGGCGTCATCGCGATTGTGGCGATCCTCGTCGTCGGCGCCGTGGGCTACTACGCCGAGCACCTCCACGGCGCCAAGAACCCGACGAGCACCTCGAGTACCACGACGACGGTGCGACGAACCACCACGTCGACGCTCGCGCTGCCGTCGTCGTTCGTCGCGAAGTCCGTGAGCGGGAATACCGCGACCTACGACGTGCCCCGTACGACCTACGCGGTCACGGTGAACGGCGCCTTGGGCGCCGTCTGGACCGTCTACCGGATGGGTCCGAACAACACCCTCGAATTCCAGGGCACGGTGCCGTCGGGCCAGAGCAAGACCTTGACGATGACTGGTGCCTCGCAGATCACCCTCGGCTCGCCCAAGAGCGCGACGGTCAGCGTCGCCGGCAGTCCGGTGACGTTCCCGACGCCGCTCGTCGCCCCGCTGATACTGGTCTTCAGTCCTGGGACCCCTTCGGGCTGATCTCGTCGATCACGAAGGCGAGGATCTGAGCCTCTTCTCGCCACGCGTCGTAGCGGCCCGAAGGCCCGCCGTGGCCCGAACCCATGTCGGACTTGAGTAACGCCACGTTCTCGTCATTCACGTCGCGAAGTTTCAGTACCCATTTCGCCGGCTCCCAGAACCCGACGCGTGAGTCGTTGAGACCGCCCACGGCGAAGAGGTCGGGGTAACGACGCGTCGAACCGTCGTCGTTGGTGGCGACGACATTGTCGTAGGGGGAGTAGCTCTTCATGGTCCGGTACGCGCTCGCGCTGGCGTCGGGGTTGCCCCACTCCTCCCATTCGCCGACCGTGAGCGGCAGTGACGCGTCGAGCATGGTCGTGAGCGCGTCGACGAACGGGACCTCGGCGACGACGCACTTGAACAGTTCGGGCGCGAGGTTCATCGCGGCCCCCATCAGAAGCCCGCCGGCCGAACCGCCGCGGATGGCCAGTTGCTCACTCGTCGTGAAGCCCTGGTCGATCAGGTACCGCGCGACCGACACGAAGTCGCTGAAGGTCGTCGGCTTCTGGGAGAGTTTGCCCATCTCGTACCACGAGCGGCCCATCTCGCCACCCCCGCGCACGTGCGCGATGGCGAAGGTGACGCCGCGCTCGAGCAACGACAGACGGACCGAGGAGAACCCGGGATCGATCGAGATCTCGTAACTGCCGTAACCGTAGAGGAGGAAGGGAGCGGGTCCGTTGGACGTCAGCGTGCCGTTGGCGCCGACGTTCACGAGGTCGCGCTTGGCGACGAGTGAGACCGGGACGCGGTAGCCGTCGCTCGCTTCCACCCACAGCCGACCGGTCACGTAGTTCTCCGCGTCATAACCCCCGAGTACGCGTTGCTGCTTGCGCACGATCATCTCGCCGGTCGCGACGACGACGTCGGCGACGAGGCTCGGGGTGACGAGTGAGGTGATCGAGACGCGAAGTTGCGCCGTCACGTGGTTCGGATTGGCCGACAACGAGACGGTGCTCGGGCTGGCGTTGCCCTCGACGAACCTCGAACGCTCGAGCAGGTCGCTCCCGAACGGGTCTTCGCCCGCCAGTGTCGTGACGATACGAACCGCCGCGCAGCCGTCGTGGCGCTCGCTCAACGCGAGGAAGTCCGAGAAGGCGTCCACACCGTCGAGACGGTTGCCGGGCCGCTCGGCGATCAGTTGGCGCCACTGCGTCCCGTCGACGCGGCGCGCGAGCAGGCAAAAGTCCAGCGCGTCCTCGTTGGTGATCTTGAGCCACCAGGCCTGTCCGCTCTCGTCGGTGAAGTGCTCGACGCCGTACTCGATGCCGTGTCGACGCTCCTCGAGCATCGAGAGCGACGCGGTCGGGTCATCGGCCGCCAGGTAGAGCGCCTCACTCGTCATCGACGAACCGACCTGCACGACGATCACCGCGTCGTCGCGGCTGCGTCCGACCGACACCGTGTACTGCGCGTCGTCTTCCTGCAAGACGAGGACGTCATCCGCGGCGTCGGTGTCGATCTCGTGGCGCCAGAGCTGCCAGGGACGCATCGCGTCGTCGACGCGCGTGTAGAAGAAGTGTCGACTGTCACTCGCCCAGGCGAAGCCGTAGTAGACGTCGCTCAGTTCGTCGCCGAGCGGTGCCTGTCCGGCCAAGGGACGCACGCTCACGTGGTGGCGTTCGTCGCCTTCAAAGTCGGTGCCCACGACGACCCACTGGTCGTCGGGACTGACCGCGAGGATGCCGACGGACAGGAAGTCGTGACCCTGTGCCTCGAGGTTCTCGTCCAGGATGACCTGCTCGCCTTCGAGGGTGACGAGGGGATCGATCACCGGCGGCGTGAGGTCGTCGCCGAGTACCGGCACGCGACAACTGATGGGATAACTGAGGCCCTCGCGCGTGCGCTCGTAGTACCACCAGCCCTTTCGACGAACCGGCACCGAGATGTCGGTCTCTTCGACGCGGTCCTTTATCTCCTTGTACAACTTGTCCTCGAGCGGCTTCAAGTGGGCGAGCTGGGCGGCGACGTAGTCGTTCTCGGCGCGCAGGTGAGCGAGGACCTCCTCGTCGTCGCGTTCCATGAGCCAGTAGTAGGGGTCGACGCGGGTATCGTCGTGACGCGAGATCGGGTGGGGACGCTGGGGGACCTTGGGGGAAGTGGGCACTGCACCACTTTGCCAGTATTTCTGCGCTGGATGGCCCGGAGAGTTAGTACTATGGACGTAGGGTTAATCCCAAAGGAGTGACGTGGCGATAGACAATCTCGATTTCAGCCGGTACCAGTTGGGTTGGTCCGACGAGCAGATCCCCGTCTTCAAGCCCAAGAAGGGCATCAACGAGGCCATCGTGCGCGAGATGTCCGGCATCAAGAACGAAGAGAAGTGGATGCTCGATTTTCGCTTGAACGCCCTGAAGCGCTTCGAGAAGAAGCCGATGTTGCCGTGGTTCGCGACGCGCATGCCCGACCTCGACTTCAACGACATCTACTACTACGTCAAGCCCACGGAGAATCAGGTCAACAGTTGGGAAGACCTGCCCGACGCGATCAAGAACACCTACGAGCGCCTCGGCATTCCCGAGGCCGAGCGCAAGTACCTGGCTGGTGTGACCGCCCAGTACGAATCAGAAGTCGTCTTTCACCGCAACCGCGAGGACCTAGAGCGCCTCGGCGTGTTGTTCTGCGACATGGACACCGCCATTCGCGAGTACCCCGACCTCGTGCGCAAGTACTTCGGCACGGTGATCCCGCCCAACGACAACAAGTTCGCCGCCCTCAACTCGGCGGTGTGGAGCGGTGGATCGTTCATCTACGTGCCCCCGGGCGTCAACGTCGACCAGCCGCTGCAGGCCTATTTCCGCATCAACACCGAGAACATGGGTCAGTTCGAACGCACGCTCATCATCGCCGACGAGGGCAGTCAGGTCCACTACGTCGAGGGTTGCTCGGCGCCGGTCTACTCGACGGACTCTCTGCACTCGGCCGTTGTCGAGCTCGTGGCGCTGCCCGGTGCGCGCATCACGTACACGACCATCCAGAACTGGTCGAACAACGTCTACAACCTCGTGACCAAGCGCGCGCGCGCCGAGGCCGAAGCCCACGTCGAGTGGATCGACGGCAACATCGGATCGCGGCTCACCATGAAGTACCCGTCGGTCTACCTGATGGGCCCCAAGGCCTCGGGCGAGGTGCTGTCCGTCGCCTACGCCGGTCCGGGTCAGGTCCAGGACGCTGGCGCCAAGATGGTCCACTGCGCCCCCGAGACGACGTCGACGATCATCTCCAAGTCGATCTCCAAGGACGGGGGACTGACGAGCTACCGCGGACTCGTGAAGGTCGAAGAGGGCGCCAAGGGCGCCAAGGCCTTCGTGCGCTGCGACGCGTTGATTCTCGACGAGCAGTCGACCTCAGAGACCCGCCCGTACATGGAGGTCGGCGAGCAAGACGCGTCGATCGGCCACGAGGCGACCGTCTCCAAGATCGGCGACGACCAGCTCTTCTACCTGATGAGTCGCGGACTCACCGAGGTCCAGGCGATGGGCATGATCGTGAACGGATTCATCGAGCCCGTGAC
>DAIOEY010000113.1:0-5805 GCA_036745995.1 Acidimicrobiales bacterium
AGTACACGATGTAACTGTCGACGGTGATACCAATCGAGACAATGATTCCCGTCACACCCGCCAGGCTGAAGGTCGGCGCCAGCGCGGTGTGACCCAGGGTGGATATGATCGCCCACAAGAGCGCGGCGGTGACACCGAGGCCCAGCACGATCACAAGACCCAACGCGCGGTAGTAGAGGATCGTGTACAAGAGCACGAGCGCGAGCCCCACCAGACCAGCCCCGAGGCCGGCGATCAAGGCACTGTGGCCGAGCGTGGGCGAGACGACCTGGGTCGTCAACGCCACCAGTCGCACCGGCAGCGAACCGAACTGCATCGCGAGCGCGAGATTCTTCGCCGACGCCTCAGTGAACGAGCCCGAGATCTGACCCTGACCCGCGAACGACGAGAACGTCACCTGGTTGGGCTGGATCAGGGGAGCGGATTGGACGACACCGTCGAGTTCAATGGCGAGCTCGGCGTGGAAGTTGCGTTGGGCCACTTGATCCCAGAGCGGGCTGCCCGAACCGGTCAAGGTGTAGTTGACAACCCAGGCGCCCACTTGATCCTGCTGAGCGAGCGCCTTCTTGATCGAATGGCCGGTCAATTGCGACGGGCCGAGCACGTAGCGCGTTGAGCTGTTGCCGAGGCCGGGTAACAGGACCTCCTGCAGGGGATTGTCCAGCTTGGGCGCCGTCGACTGGATCGAGGCAAACTGCGGGTCGAGCGGAATGTTATTGGTCGGCAGACCAGTGTTCGTGTCGACCGCGAGATTCGCCGCTGACATGACGTAACCGGCGCCGCACGCTGGAAGGGTCGTGACCGTCTGGGCCTTCTTCGTCGCGACCGACGCCTGACAGATCACCGGACGAAAGAGCAACTGCGCGGTCTGGCCGATGGTCGCGAGAATCTGGCGGGCGTTCTGTACGCCGGGAACGCTCACGACGACGTTCTTGCCCTGAAGGTTGACCTGGGCACCGGACACACCGAGTCCGTTCACCCGGTTACTGAGGATCGTCACGACCTCTTGGAGGTTGGCCGTCGACGTCGGCGTCGCGGGCTTGTAGACAACGGAAAGACCACCGGCGAGGTCCAAGCCCAGCTTCGGACTCCAGCCCATCGACAATGTCGCGATAAGTGCGCCAAAGGAAATGATGATCGTCAACGCGAGGCTGACGATCATTGACCGTCGTGATCCAACTGGTGAAGCCATTGTTACTTGTCGCCTTCTTGGGTCCCGGCTTCGTCATCAGTGGATTTTGGGACTACCGGGTCATAACGGCGCGCGATAGCGGTCGGAACGAAGTCCAACTCGACGCCACCCGACGTGCGCAGCGTGACCAAGTCGTCGCCGCTCTTGATGACGGTGCCGACGAAGCCGCCGATGGTCTGGGCGCGGTCGCCGACCTCAACCTTGCGTACTTGGGCGCGCGCGGCCTTTTGCCTCATGTTTCGAGGACGCAAGTAGAAGTAGTAGAAGGCCCCAATGACCAGCACGTACACAAAGATGATGTAGGACGGCAGTCCGTGCGAGGCGGCCTTTGCTGCTGCAATCATTATGGGATTCCTCCGTGAATAGACAAAGAAACCCTAGTCGCTCGGAGGCTTCTCCCTAGATCAGGCCGCCGCCACGCGGCTGAAGTCCCAGATGGGCGAAGGCCCGTTCGGTGGCGACACGACCACGCGGTGTGCGGATCAAGAGCCCCTCACGCAGGAGGAACGGCTCGTACGCGTCTTCGATCGTCGAGGGTTCTTCGCCGCACGCGTGCGCCAGGGTCGTCAGGCCGACGGGCAGGCTCGCGAACTGTTCGCACAACAGACCGAGGATCCTGCGGTCGATCTTGTCCAGACCGTACTCGTCGACACCGAAGAGGTCGAGGGCCATGGTCGCGACCGCGTCGTCGATGACGGCGTGCTCTCGCACCGCCGCCACGTCGCGAACACGTCGCAACAATCGGTTGGCGATGCGCGGCGTGCCGCGACTGCGTCGCGCGATGATCGACGCGGCGTGGTCGGCCAACTGCACGTCCAAGAGTCGCGCCGAACGCGTCACGATGATCGTGAGCTCCTCGGGCTCGTAGAGATCGAGTTGGCCAATGAATCCGAATCGGTCACGTAGCGGCGCCGCCACGAGACCGGTGCGCGTGGTCGCGCCGACCAACGTGAAGTTCGGCAAATCGAGACGGATCGAGCGCGCCGACGGTCCGCGGCCGATCATCACGTCGAGACGGCGATCCTCCATGGCGGGATAGAGCACCTCTTCAACCGCACGACTCAGACGGTGGATCTCGTCGATGAACAGGACGTCGCCGTCTTGGAGATCGGTGAGCAGCGCCGCGAGGTCACCGGGGCGTGACAGCACCGGACCCGACGTGATGCGCAGCCCCGAGCCCATCTCCGCGGCGACGATGCTCGCGAGTGAGGTCTTGCCGAGACCGGGTGGGCCCGCGAACAAGAGATGATCAGCCACCTGGCCACGCGCCTTCGCCGCCCCCAACACGATGGCGAGGTGACCGACGAGCTCTCCTTGACCAACGAACTCGCCCAGGCTGCTCGGACGAAGTGAGACCTCGACGCGGCGTTCCTGCTCGTCGGCGACGGGGGCGACCACGCTCGCGCCGAGCTGCTCTAAGTCGATGTCGCGCCGGCTCACTGTCGCCTCAACAGGTGGAGCGCCTCTCGAAGGGCGATCGACTCGTCCTCGGGTAGTTCCACGTCGGCGAGCGCGCTTCGGATCTCCTGGGCGCTGTAGCCGAGTCCGCGAAGGGCGTCTTCGATGGCGCCCGAGCGCAACGGTCCACGCAGACTTTCGACGACCGTACCATTCGCGACGACCTTGCCCTTCAGCTCGAGGACGATGCGACTCGCGGTCTTGGCACCGATGCCAGGAATCTGCGCGAGGCGTTTGGCGTCGTCACTCTCGATCGCCAACGCGAGTTCGTTCACCGACATGGTTCGCAGCGCCCCGAGCGCGGTCGAGGGACCGACGCCCGGCGTCACGAGCAGAAGCTCGAAGAACTCACGATCCTCGTACGTCTCGAAGCCGAACAACACGATCGCGTCGGCTCGCACCACCGTGTAGACGAACAGTTCGATCGGCTCGCCCAGGGCCAGGTCGTCAGAGGACGCGACGTGCACTTCGTAGCCGACGCCCGCGACGTCAACCACCACCGCGCCGTTGGCTTGGCGAAACAGTGCCCGTCCGGCGAGCCAGCCGATCACGCCGGACTCACCGCTGGGTAGCGCCGTTCCATTCGAGTGGTCATGAAGTAGGTGATGGCGAGCGCGAGCGCGTCCGCGGCGTCGGGTGGTCGAGGGATCTCGACGAGACCGCACAGTCGAGCGACCATGCCCTGGACCTGGATCTTGCTCGCCGCGCCGTAGCCCGTGACGGCCAACTTCACTTCCTGCGCGGTGAACTGACGCACCGGCAGGTCAATGGCGCCCGCCAGCGCGACGGCGACACCGCTCGCTTGCGCCACGGGAATCGCGGTCTTGGCGTTTCGCTGGTAGAAAACCCGTTCGACCACCACCGCGTCCGGTTTGGTCTCAGCGATCAGGTCGCGCAGCTCGACGAGCAACTGACCGAGACGGGTCTCGACGGGTGCCTTGGGGTCGGTCTCCACGACGCCAGCGCGCAGGGCACGAAAGGATTCCACCCCCTCGAAGGATCCTTCAACGAGTCCGAAGCCGCAACGCGTGAGTCCGGGGTCGATGCCGAGTACGAACATACGTTCGATACTATCCGTCCGGTCCTCGAAAGTCGGGTTTAGCCCTCGAAGGCGGCCATTATCTCGTCGGGGATATCGAAATTGGCGTAGACGTTCTGGACGTCGTCGTGGTCGTCGATCGCGTCCATCAGGCGCAGGATCTTCTTGGCGTCGCCCTCGTCACTCACGTCGATCACGTTCTGTGCGACGAGGGTCAACTCGGCGCTCAGCACCTTGACGCCGAGTCCGGCGAGCACGTCACGAACGTGTCCGAGGTCGTGCGGCTCGGTGATGACCGTGACGGTCGAGCCGTTGACGGTGAAGTTCTCGCCCCCCGCCTCCAAGACCCACTCGAACAGTTGATCCTCGTCAATGGGTCCCTGCAGTTCGACGATGCCCTTGCGGTCGAACTGCCAGGACACGGCACCGGGCTCGGCGATCGATCCGCCGTTCTTGGCGAGCAGGTGCTTGATTTCGGCACTCGTCCGGTTGCGGTTGTCGGTAAGGGTCTCAATGATGACCGCGATACCACCGGGCGCGTAGCCCTCGTAACTGACCGACTCGTACCGCACGCCTTCGAGTTCGCCGGTGCCGCGTTTGATGGCCCGTTCGATCGTGTCGATGGGCACCGACGACTCACGGGCCTTTTGGAACATCGTGCGCAGGCTGGCGTTGGTCGTGGCGTCGCCGCCACCCTCGCGTGCGGCGACTTCGACCTGACGGATGAGCTTGGCGAAGACTTTGGCGCGGGCACTGTCCTTGGCACCTTTGCGGTGCTTGGTCGTTGCCCACTTCGAATGGCCGGACATGGTTCCTCCTGCCCCCTAGGGCGTAGCAATGCTACCTGGAAATCAGATCGAGTCCACGAAGAGTCGATGCACGCGATCGTCGCTCGTCAGCTCGGGATGGAACGAGCAACCCCACACGTTCGCCTGGCGCACCAGCACCGGATGCTCACCGTCGCCGTGGTCGTGACTGGCGAGGACCTCCACGTCGCTCGACCATGTTTCGATCTTGGGGGCGCGGATGAAGACACCGGGCACGATGCCGACGTCCTTCACGTCGATCGGGCTCTCGAAGCTCGCGATCTGACGGCCGTAGCCGTTGCGGCGCACCGCCACGTCGATCGCCCCGTAACTCCACTGGTCGTCGCGCCCGTCGAGGACGTCACTGCTCAACAGGATCAGTCCCGCGCAGGTCCCGAGCACGCTCATTCCGTCAGCGATCTTCTGGGCGAGCGGCTCCTTCATGTGCGAGGTCGTCAAGAGTCGCGCGATGGTCGTCGACTCTCCCCCGGGCAGCACGAGCGCCGAGAGGTCGTCCAACTCCTCAACGTGACGAACGCGCACGACCTCACAGCCGATCTCTTCGAGCATCGCCACGTGTTCGCGGACGTCGCCCTGCAGGGCGAGCACGCCAACGCGTGGCACTACCAACCGCGCTCGGCGAGTCGCGTCTCGAGCGTCGCGGTCTCGAAGCCGGCCATCGCGGCGCCGAGTCCCGTGGAAACCTTGGCGACGACGCTCGCGTCCTCAAAGTGCGTGGTCGCCTCGACGATCGCGCGCGCCATTCGTTCAGGGTCAGCGCTCTTGAAGATGCCCGAGCCGACGAAGACGGCTTCGGCACCGAGTTGCAGCACGAGCGCGGCGTCGGCGGGAGTCGAGATGCCGCCCGCGCAGAAAAGCGGCACCGGCAGCTTGCCGAGTGAGGCGACCTCTTGGACGAGCGCCAGTGGCGCCTGGAGTTCCTTGGCCAGAGCGTACAGTTCGGCGGCGTCGGCAGTGTGCAGTCGACGCATTTGGGCGTTGATGGTTCGCAGGTGACGAACGGCCTCGACGACGTTGCCCGTGCCGGCCTCTCCCTTGGAGCGGATCAGGCAGGCACCCTCACTGATGCGTCGCAGCGCCTCACCGAGGTTGGTCGCGCCGCAGACGAACGGCACGGTGAATTCCCACTTGTCGATGTGGTTCTCCTCGTCCGCCGGTGTCAAGACCTCGGACTCGTCGATGTAGTCAACGTCCAGGGCCTGGAGAATCTGGGCCTCGGCGAAGTGACCGATGCGGGCCTTGGCCATGACCGGGATGGTCACCATGGCCTGGATCTCCTGGATCATCTG
>DAIOEY010000114.1:0-5745 GCA_036745995.1 Acidimicrobiales bacterium
CCGGCTTCGTAGAGCGACTCGTGCGTGCCCGTGTCGAGCCACGTCGTGGCGCGCGAGAGCACCTCGACGCGTAACTCACCGCGTTCGAGGTAGGCGTTGTTCAGTGCGGTGATCTCGAGTTCGCCGCGTGAACTCGGCGTCAACTGTCGGGCGATCTCGGGTGCCTTCTCGTCGTAGAAGTAGATGCCCGGCACCGCGTAACTACTCCTCGGCGCCGCCGGCTTCTCCTCGATCGACAGCACCGTGCCGCTTTCGTCGAACTCGACCACGCCGTACGCGGAAGGATCACGGACGAGGTACGCGAAGATCAGGGCGCCCTTCACCTCGGTGTTCTGGCGCAGGTGCGTGCCGAGACCCGGACCGTGGAAGAGGTTGTCGCCGAGAATGAGCGCGCAGCGTTGTCCGTCCAGGAACTCCTCGCCGAGGATGAGCGCTTCGGCGAGTCCGTTAGGTTGGCCTTGGACGACGTAGGAGATCTCGAGACCCAACTGCGATCCGTCGCCGAGCAGTCGCTGAAAGGCCTCCTGGTCGTGCGGCGTCGTGATGAGCAGAATCTCGCGCAGTCCCGTCAGCATCAACGTGCTCAGCGGGTAGTAAATCATTGGCTTGTCGTAGATCGGCAGGAGCTGTTTCGACACCGCTCGGGTGATGGGATACAGGCGCGTACCACTGCCGCCAGCCAGAATGATTCCCTTCACTCCAATAGTATAGAAGTCCAGTAATCCCTTTCTGAATGCCGAGGTACCTCTATGCGCGTAGTGATCACCGGAGCGGCCGGATTCATTGGTTCGCGCTTCACCGAGATGTTGCTCGACCAGGCCGATCGTCTGGGCTACGACGACGTTGTCTTGCTCGACGCGTTGACCTATTCGGGACGACGAGAGAATGTTGAGAGCGCACTCGGAGATTCGCGCGTGCGCTTCGTGCTCGGATCGATCACCGACGCCGACGTCACGAACGACGTCGTCGCGAACGCACACGCCGTTGTCCATTTTGCGGCGGAAAGTCACGTCGACCGCTCGATCACCGGCGCGCGCACGTTCTTCGAGACCAACGTCCTCGGGACCCAACAGTTGCTCGAGAGCGCCCGTCGACACGGTGTCGAACGGTTCGTCCACGTCTCGACCGACGAGGTCTACGGTTCGATCGAGTCTGGTTCCTGGCGCGAGGATCATCTGCTCGAGCCGAACTCGCCGTACTCGTCGAGCAAGGCCGGATCGGATCTCGCGGCCTTGGCCTATCACCGCACCTACGGACTTTCGGTCATGGTGACGAGGTGTTCGAACAACTACGGCCCCCGACAGTTTCCCGAGAAGGTCATCCCACTCTTTGTCACGAATCTGAAGGATGGTCACAAGGTCCCGCTCTACGGTGACGGATTGAACGTACGCGACTGGCTGCACGTGGACGACCACTGCCGCGGCGTGCTGCTCGTGTTGGAGAGTGGTCGCGCCGGCGAGATCTACAACATCGGCGGCGGCACGGAATTGACGAACAGGGACCTCACCGACCGGCTGCTGGCGTTGTGCGGTCGCGACACGTCAATGATCGAACCGGTCACCGACCGACTCGGACACGACCGGCGTTACTCAGTGGACTGGTCCAAGATCAAGGATGAGCTGGGCTACGAACCCCAGGTCGGATTCGACGAAGGACTCGCCGCGACCGTCCAGTGGTACCGCGACAACGAGGAGTGGTGGCGGCCATTGAAGGAGCGCGCGTCGTGAAGCTCCACGAACTCTCCATTCCCGATCTCTTCGTGTTGGAGTCGCCGGTCTGGGGCGACGAACGGGGATTCTTTCGAGAGTGGTTCACGGCCCACGACGTCGAGGCGGCGGGGGCCCCGTTCCTCACGAAGCAGGCGAACCTCTCGGTGTCGGCGCGCAACGTCGTGCGAGGTCTTCACTATTCGCTCGCGCCGCAAGGTCAAGCGAAGGTGGTGACCTGCGTCTTCGGAGAGATCGACGACGTCATCGTTGACGTGCGGGTCGGCTCGCCGACCTTCGGAGCGGTCGAGGTCGTTCACCTGCGCGCCGATGACGGCAAATCGGTCTTCCTGCCCGCCGGCGTGGCGCACGGCTTCTGCGTGACCAGTGACCACGCGGCGCTCGCCTACCTGCTCTCGTCGCCGTTCAACGCCGCGCTCGAACTCGAAATCCATCCGTTTGACCCCGAGGTCAAGGTGCCGTGGTCCCTTGACGCCGAGCCGACGTTGAGCGCCAAGGACGCGGCGGCACCTTCGTTGAGCGAACGGCGCGCGGCGAACCAACTCCCGAGCTTTCATCCGTAGTCTCGTTTGGGCCACGGCGGCCCTTCGTTGCTAGCGTTGTTGAGGTGAGTACTGCACCGTTGCGCCTCGTGACTGAACATGACCGAGGTGTGCATATTCCCAGCGCCGGTCGCGTTCCTGCGGTCGAGTCCGAGGCGCAACTTCGCGCGTTGCTGACGAGTCTCTCCGGGGTCGACGCGGTGGGCGCGGAGAGCCGTGCGGCCAAACTCGCGACCCGCTCCATAAAGAAGTCCTCGAAGCTCGTGGCCATCGACCTGGCGATCGCCATGGTCGATCTGACGACGCTCGAAGGTGCCGACACTGAGGGCCGCGTGACGTCGCTCTGCACGAAGGCACTGCGCCCTGACCCCCTCGATCCAACCGTGCCCGCTGTCGCGGCGGTGTGCGTGTACCCCGACCTCGTGGCGCACGCGCGCTCGGTGCTGGGACACTCGTCGGTTCACGTCGCGTCGGTCGCCACCGCGTTTCCGTCGGGGCGGGCCTCGCTCAAGGTCAAACTCCTCGACGTGCGTGAGGCCGTCGCCGCGGGAGCGGACGAGATCGACATGGTCATCGACCGCGGGGCGTTCCTGTCGGGTCGCCTCGGCCAAGTCTTCGACGAGATCGTCGCGGTCAAGGAGGCGTGCGGGGCGTCGCATCTGAAGGTGATACTCGAGACGGGTGAACTCGTGACCTACGACAACGTCCGTCGGGCCAGTTGGTTGGCGATGCTGGGCGGCGCGGACTTCATCAAGACCTCGACGGGAAAGGTGACGGTCTCGGCCACCTCGCCCGTCGCGCTCGTGATGCTCGAAGCGGTACGCGACTTCGCCGAGTCGACCGGCCACGTGGTCGGCGTCAAGGTCGCCGGGGGCATACGAACGACCAAGGACGCGATCCGCTACCTCGTGCTCGTCAACGAGACCGTCGGCTCGTCGTGGCTCTCGCCCGACCGTTTTCGATTCGGCGCCTCGTCACTCTTGAACGACCTCTTGATGCAACGATCCAAGCAGCACCACGGTGCGTACGTTCGCCCCGACGAATTCAGCGGAGACTGATATGACCGAGCACGACCTCGCGAACTCCCAGCTCGGATCATTGTCGTACGACCCGGCGCCCGAGTCCGCGTCGATCGCTCGCCTGCGCGCGAGCTACGGACTGTTCATCGACGGGTCCTTCACCGACGCCTCCGCGCACGAGCAGTTCGTGACGCTGAATCCGGCGAACGAGACGACGTTGGCGACGGTCGCCCAGGCGAGCAGTGCCGACGTCGATCGCGCCGTCGCCGCCGCTCGACGGGCCTACGACACCGTCTGGTCCAAGACCACCGGAGCGCAGCGTGCCAAGTACCTCTTTCGCATCGCTCGCCTGATCCAAGAGCGCGCGCGCGAACTGGCGGTCGTCGAGACGCTCGACAACGGCAAACCCATTCGCGAGTCGCGTGACGTCGACATTCCTCTGGCGGCCGCCCACTTCTTCTACTACGCCGGCTGGGCCGACAAGCTCGATCACGCAGGCTTCGGCGCCGATCCGCAGCCTCTCGGTGTCGCCGGACAGATCATCCCGTGGAACTTCCCGTTGCTCATGGCGGCGTGGAAGTTGGCACCGGCCCTGGCCGCGGGCAACACGTGCGTCTTGAAGCCCGCCGAGACGACGCCACTCTCGGCGCTCGTACTCGCCGAGATCCTCCAGCAGGCCGAGCTGCCTGCGGGCGTCGTCAACATCGTCACCGGTGACGGCTCCACCGGGGCGGCGTTGGTGGACCACCCCGACGTCGACAAGATCGCGTTCACGGGCTCGACCGAGGTCGGTCGGCTCATCCAGCAGCGCGTTGCGTCGAGCGCCAAGCGCCTCACGCTCGAGTTGGGCGGCAAGGGAGCCAACATCGTCTTCGAGGACGCACCGATCGACGAGATGATCGAGGGGATCATCGACGGCATCTTCTTCAATCAGGGCCACGTGTGCTGCGCCGGTTCGCGGCTCCTGGTCCAAGAGTCCGTCGCCGACGAGGTGTTGCGCCGACTCGTTCGACGCGTCGAGCAGTTGCGGGTCGGTGACCCGCTCGACAAGAACACCGACGTCGGCGCCATCAACTCGGCGGCGCAGCTCGAAAGGATCAAGGAGCTGACGGCGTTCGGCGAGAGCGAGGGAGCGACGCGCTACACCAGTTCGTGCGTGCTGCCCGAGAGCGGGTACTGGTTCGCCCCGACGGTGTTCGCCGACGTGTCCCAATCGCACCGTATCGCGCGCGAGGAGATATTCGGGCCGGTGCTCTCGGTGCTGACGTTCCGCACGCCCGAAGAGGCGGTCGCCAAGGCGAACAACACGAAGTACGGACTGGCCTGTGGCGTATGGAGCGAGAAGGGGAGTCGAACACTCTGGGTCGCCGAGCGGTTGCGCGCCGGCGTGATCTGGGCCAACACCTACAACCGCTTCGACCCGACCAGTCCCTTCGGTGGCGTGCGCGAGTCCGGCTTCGGTCGAGAGGGCGGTCGTCACGGATTGGAGGCCTACCTCAATGTCTGACGACCGTGTCGACGTGCGCAAGACGTACAAACTGCTCATCAACGGGGCGTTTCCCCGGTCCGAATCGGGCCGTAGCTACGAGGTCGCCACCGCCGAGGGGGCGTTCTGGGCGAACGTCGCCCAAGGCTCGCGCAAGGACGTTCGTGACGCGGTGGTCGCCGCGCGCGCCGCGCAGGCCAAGTGGTGGAGCGCCACCGCGTACAACCGCGGACAGGTCATCTACCGATTGGCCGAGATGGCCGAGTCGCGTCGGACCGAGCTGGGTGAACACGTCGCCGTCGCCGAAGGCGTCGACGGCGCCCAGGCCGAGGCCGTGGTGTCGCGATCGATCGACCGGATCGTCTGGTACGCCGGCTGGACGGACAAGATCACCCAGGTGCTCGGCGGGGCCAATCCCGTCGCCGGCCCCTTCTTCAACTTCTCGCTTCCCACGCCGAGCGGCGTCGTCGGCGTGCTCGCGCCCCAGGACTCGTCGCTCGAGGGCTTCGTGGACAGCGTGCTGGGCCCGATATGCGCCGGTAACACGGTCGTGGTCGTCGCCAGTGAACGACGTCCGACCCCAGCGATACTGCTCGGAGAGATGAGCGCCACGTCCGACTTCCCCCCGGGACTACTCAACATCATCACGGGTTACACCGCGGAACTCAGCCCGACGCTCGCCAGTCACGAGGACGTCGACGGCATCGATCTCGAAGGCGCTGGCGAGGACGCGAATGACCTGGCGAGTGCCGCGGCGGGTTCGATCAAGCGGGTGCTGCGTCCACGCACGAACGAGGACCCTTCGTCGCTTCGTCGTCTTCGGGCCTTCGTCGAGACCTCCACCGTGTGGCACACGATCGGACAGTGATGAATCCCTACCAACTCGCCAGCCGAGCCGCCGACGAACTGCGCTACATGAGCGGCGTGAACTCCTACGACGTCGCCGTCGTGCTGGGCTCGGGCTGGCGCGA
>DAIOEY010000115.1:0-5688 GCA_036745995.1 Acidimicrobiales bacterium
GTGGTCGGGAAGGCGGGATTCGAACCCGCGGCCTCCTGGTCCCAAACCAGGCGCGCTAACCAAGCTGCGCTACTTCCCGTCTCTCCATCGTTGCACATATGACCGAATGCGCTCTTGGCGCACCACTGTTTCATAGGCTGCACTTAGAGACGGACCGGAGACAACGATGGCGTACGAATGGATCGTCGACGCGCTCGACGAAACGTGGTCAGCAATCGACCGACTGGTGCGACCCCTATCAAACGACGGCTACGACGCGTCCACCGCGTGTCCCGGCTGGACCGTGCGCGACGTCGTCAGCCACTTGCTCGGCTTCGAGGTGATGCTCCAAGGCGCGCCCGTGCCCCAGTTCGAGGGACCCTGGCCCGAGTACGTGCGCAACCCCATTGGCGAGATCAACGAGGCGTTCGTCGCGGCACATCGAAGCGAACCGGGCATTGAGATCCTCAACAAGTTTCGCGACGCGACGGTGCGTTCGCTTGCGGCGCTGCGCGCGCTCGACGACGCCGGATGGAACAAGGTGGGATGGAGTCCCGAGGGCGAGCGACCCTACCACCGGTTCCAAGAGACCCGCGTGCTCGACAGCTGGATCCACCTCCAGGACATTCGTGACGCGTTGTTGCAACCGGCCGACGACCACGGCGCGGGCGAGGAGATCGTCGTGAACCGTTTCGAGGCGGCGTTGCCGTACGTCGTGGGCAAGAAGATGCAGTCAAGTGAAGGGACGCTGTTGCAACTCAACCTCACCGGTCGACTTGGTCGAACGGTGGTGCTCGGTGTTCGTGAGGGCCGTGCGGAGGCACGCGGCGTCAGTCAAGACGTGCCGGCATTCGAGATCACGACGCCCGTGGCGCTCTTCTGGCGCCGAGCGGCGGGGCGTATCAGCGCCGGCGCATTCCTCTCGGCGTCGGCGACCGACGTTCGAGGCGATCGGGCACTGGCGGAGTCGTTCGCCGAGAGCCTGCGCATCATGATTTAGCCGAATCCGGGCGAGCCGGTAGTCTGGAATCTCTTATGCGCGCAACGACCACCAACTTGGACAACAACCGAATCAAACTCGTCGTCGAGATCGACGAATCCGAAATGAGTGAAGCCCTCGACGCCGCGGCCGCGACCCTCTCAAAGCAAATCACCGTCAAGGGTTTCCGCAAGGGGAAGGTGCCAAAGAACGTCCTCGTGGCGCACCTCGGCGGTCCCGACGTCTTGCGCGCCGAGGCGATCCGCGAATCCCTACCCGACTTCTACGCCCGCGCCATCGCCGAAACCGAGAGCGACCCGATCGGCCAACCCAATATCACCATCACCGACGGCGAAGAATCGGGACCGTTACAGTTCGAGGCCGAGGTAGAAGTTCGCCCCGAGGTGAGCATCAAAGGTCAGCGTGACCTGCGCGTCACCATCCCTTCCCCCCAGGTCACCGACGCGGAGATCATCGCCCAGATCGACCGGTTCCGTGAGACCGACGCGATTCTGAAGGACGTCGACCGCCCGATCGTCACCGGCGACCTCGTGACCATGGACGTGCGCGTCGAGCAGGTCGCGACCGGGGTCGAGCCGCTCGAAATGAGCGATTTCATGTACACCGTCGGATCGGGCACCATCACCGAGGGCGTTGACGAGCTCATCCTCGGCCTGAAAGCGGGCGAGGAGTTGAAGTTGAATGGCAGTCTCGAGGGCGGTGTGGTCGCGACGTACGAACTGGCGCTCAAGCAGGTGAAGGAACGCGAACTACCCGAACTTACCGACGAGTGGGTCCAGGAGAATACCGAGTGGGCGACCCAGGACGAGATGCGTGAGGGGATTTTGAGCCAGATGCGTCGGATGAAGATCGTCGAAGCGCAGATGTCCCAACGCGACGCCGTGCTCATGGCGCTCAGCGAGTTGGTGAGCGAAGAGGCCGTGCCCGAATCGCTCGCCGCGAGCGAGACGGACGAGCGACTGCACGATCTCGGCCATCGACTCTCCGAGCAGAAGTTGAATCTCGAGATGTTCTTGCAGGTGACCAATCAGTCGTCGGACCAGTTGCTCGAGACCCTGCGCGCCGACGCCGTGCGCGCGGTACGTATTGATCTGGCGATGCGCGCACTCGTCAAGTCCGAACAACTTGAACCGAGTGACGACGAGATCGACGACGAGCTGCTCAAGACCGCGATGTCCATGGGCGTCGAGGCGGACCTGTTGCGCAAGAACCTGCGCGACACCGGACGCGTCAGTGCCTTTAACGCCGAGGTCGCCAAGATGAAGGCGTCGCGATGGCTCAATGACAACGTGACGTTTGTCGACCCTGATGGCGTGGAAATTGATCGCGAACTGTTGCGAACGGACCAGTCAGAAGATCACGACGCATAAGGTAGGGGAGTGAACGAATACTTCCGAGCCCAGAATTACCTCGTCCCGACCGTGGTCGAGTCGTCCAATCGTGGCGAGCGCGCCTACGACCTGTACAGCCGCCTTTTGCGCGAGCGCATCATCTTCCTCGGTACGCCGATCGATGACACCGTGGCGAACCTCATCTGTGCCCAAATGCTGTTCCTCGAGTCCGAGGATCCCGACAAGGACATCAACCTCTACATCAACTCACCCGGGGGCGACATCACGGGACTGTTGGCGATCTACGACACGATGAAGTACATCAAGCCGGACGTTTCGACGTTCTGCTTCGGTCAGGCCGCGTCGGCCGCCGCGGTGCTGCTCGGCGCGGGCGCGAAGGGCAAGCGCTACGCCCTTCCCCACGCGCGCGTCTTGATGCACCAGCCCTGGGGTGGTGTCGGAGGACAGGCGTCGGACATCGAGATCCAGGCGCGTGAGATCCTGCGCATGAAGGACATGCTCAACACGATGCTCGCCAACGACACCGGTCAATCGGTCGAACGGATCGCCAAGGACACTGACCGTGACTTCATTATCAGCGCCGATGAGGCCGTGGAATACGGACTTATTGACGAAGTTCTCACGGCGCGTCTCTAGGTACCCCAATACGGGCCGACCGGCTCGTAGGATGTTCGAAGCGAAGGTCCTGTCGGAGGTTGTTGGTGGCAAAGTTTGGCGAAGGCAACGACCTTATCAAGTGCAGTTTCTGCGCGAAGGGTCAAAAACAGGTAAAGAAACTCATCGCAGGACCGAGCGTCTACATATGCGATGAGTGCATCGACCTGTGCAATGACATCATCGCCGACGAGTTCGGTGATCGTCCCGAGTTCGTCCTCGAGGACCTACCGACGCCCCGAGAGATCTCCGCATTCCTCGACGAGTTCGTTATCGGCCAGCTCGACGCGAAGAAGATTCTTTCGGTCGCCGTCTACAACCACTACAAGCGCATCCAGACCGGTCCCCTGCACGACGACGACGTCGAGGTCGCCAAGTCGAACGTGCTGCTGCTCGGCCCTACCGGTTGCGGCAAGACGTTCCTGGCCCAGACGCTGGCGCGCATGCTCAACGTGCCGTTCGCGATCGCCGACGCGACCGCCCTCACCGAAGCGGGCTACGTCGGCGAGGACGTCGAGAATATCCTTCTCAAGTTGCTGAGCGCGGCGGACTTCGACGTCAAGCGTGCCGAGCGCGGCATCATCTACATCGACGAGATCGACAAGATCGCGCGCAAGGCCGAGAACCCGTCGATCACGCGCGACGTGTCGGGCGAGGGCGTCCAGCAGGCCCTGCTCAAGATTCTCGAAGGAACCGTCGCGAGTGTGCCGCCCCAGGGAGGTCGCAAGCATCCCCACCAAGAGTTCATCACCATCGACACCTCGAACATCCTGTTCATCTGCGGGGGAGCGTTCTCGGGACTCGAGGAGATCATTGAACGCCGTCTCGGCAAGAAGTCGATGGGCTTCAACTCTCCCGTCGAGTCCAAGCGTCGCGGTGACATCGAACTCTTCCGACACGCGTTGCCCGAGGACTTGATGAAGTTCGGACTCATTCCCGAGTTCATCGGACGACTGCCGATCGTCGGTGCTGTCCAACAACTCGACCGAACGATGCTCATCAGCGTCTTGACCGAGCCCAAGAACTCACTCGTCAAGCAGTTCCAGCAGGTCCTGGCGATGGACGGCGTGGAACTCGTGATCGAGACCGACGCGCTGAGTGCGATCGCTGATCTCGCGCTCGAGCGCGGCACCGGGGCACGAGGACTGCGTTCAATCCTGGAGAACGTCCTGCTCGAACCGATGTACGACGTGCCGGGCCGCACCGACGTGATCAAGTGCGTCGTGACGGTCGAATCGGTGCGCGACAAGATCGCGCCCGCGTACGAAATGCGAAAGGCGACGCGCACCCGTCGCGCGAGCTAGTCCGTGCGATTTACGTCGTACGTCGAAGCGCTGACGTGGCTGGAATCGCACGTGGACTATGAGCGGGTGGCGCCGAATCGCCAGGACGTGCCCACACTGCAACCCATCGTCGACACGCTCACCTTGCTCGCCGATCCCCAAAACGACTATCCCACCATTCACGTCACCGGAACCAACGGCAAGGGCACGACCTCCACGCTCACCAGTGCCCTGCTGAGCGCCACCGGCCTGCGCGTGGGCACCTTCACGAGTCCTGATCTGCATGCGGTGAACGAACGCATCGCGGTCAACGCAGAGCCGATCGACGATCCGACGCTGGTGGGGCTACTCAGTCGGTTGGCGGATGTCGAATCGGTGAGTGGCGTCGCGCTGACGCGCTTTGAACTCCTGACGGTGGCGGCGCTGCTGCACTTCTCTGACGAGGGCGTCGACGTGGGCGTGATCGAAGTGGGGATGGGCGGTACCTGGGACTCGACCAACGTGATCGACAGTGACGTCGCGGTCCTCACCAACGTGGACCTCGACCACACGGCGGTGCTCGGCACGACGATCGGGGAAATCGCCGCGGACAAGGTCGGCATCTTTCGAAGCGACGCCGTGGCGATCGTGGCGACCACGAACGCGATCGTCGTCGAGATCGCCCAACGGCGCGCTGACGAATTGGGCGCGACGCTCTGGCTGCTCGGGGACTCGTTCGTGCTCGAACGCAACGACCTGGCCTTCGGTGGTCGCGCCATCTCCGTGCGCACGCCTTTCGAACGTTACGACGACGTGTTGGTCGCGCTTCACGGTATCCATCAGGGATTTAATGCCGCCGCCGCGATCGTGGCGGCTGAAGCGTTCCTCGGTCGGGCGCTCGGTGATCAGGTGGTCACCTCGACGATGTCGAGCGCCAAGATGCCCGGACGCATGGAGCTCATCTCACGCAGTCCGATGATCGTCGTTGACGGCGCGCACAATCCCGCCGGCGTCAAGGCGTTGGTCGCGACACTCGACGGAGCGTTCCACGTGCACGGTGAGCGCCGCTGCGTGCTCGGCATGTTGAGTGGACGTGACGTCGATGACATGGTGGCGCCGCTCGTCACGTTGGGCTTCACCGAGTTCCACTGCTGCGCGGCGAACTCACCACGGTCGGTGTCGGCTGCAGAGGTGGCGGCGGCGGTGCGTCGACACGGCGGTGTCGCGTTCGAACACCCGAGCGCCACGGCGGCCCTCGCGCACGCGCGTGAACGATCGACCGACGACGACCTGATCGTGGTGGCGGGCAGTCTCTACGTCGTCGCCGAGGTCCGTGGCGAGGTCATTCACGTGCCGTCACGTCACCTCGCCTAGGACTGTTAGATTTCTTCGTCGTGAACAGAACTCTCGTCATCGTCAAGCCCGACGGCGTCGAACGCGG
>DAIOEY010000116.1:0-1386 GCA_036745995.1 Acidimicrobiales bacterium
CCTATCGCAGCGTCGCGCCGAGTGAGGCGGCGACCGAAATGAGTTGCTCGCGCGCGACACTTACTTCGCTGTCCTTCAAGGTCCGCTCCGTGGAGTTCAGCCGAACGTTGTACGCGAGGCTACGGCTGTTCGCGGGCAGCGCGACGTCGCGGTAGACGTCAAAGAGCGTAATTGACTCGACGAGTGGCGTCGCGTGGCGCAGCGCCTCAGCGAGATCGGCCGCGTTGACCGTGGACGACACCACGAAGGCCAAGTCAATGACCGCGCTCGGGTAGCGACTCGGCACGTTCACGAAGTCGCTTCGCCGCGAGGCCTTCGAAGCATCGGCGAGGGCGTCGAGATCCACGTCCACGACACCGAGCCGTCGTGGGACCACCGAGGGAGCCAGCGCCCCGACGAATTCGGCGTCGACCTCGCCCACGTCGCCGAGCGAGACACCGGACTGACGATCGACAAGTTGCGCGCTTCTCGTGGGATGCAACCCCGGCGGAGGTTGTTCGTTCGTGCGAACAACGACGTCGGCGAGTCCCAATCGTTCGGCGAGCACGGACCAGAGGGCGACGGCGGTCGTGGCGTCGTCGCCGTCGCGACCGAGCAGGAGCGTCAGCCGCTCGTTCTCGCGCGGCAGGCGCAGGATCAGCGCACCACCCTCACCGCCCCTCGTCGCGTGCGGCTCGTTCGTGATATCGGGATGAATGAAGACGGCGCCCATCTCACCGAGCAGTACGTCACCGGTGCCGCGTTCGGCGTTGCGTCCCCACGCGCGCACCAGTCCGGTGAGCAGGGTTGCTCGCAGTACTGCTTCGTCCGACGCCAGGGGGTTCGTAACGCGCACTCGTTCACCACCGGGGTGCAACAGATCAAAGTCGGCGTCACTGCCGAGTGTCGGGGTCCACGCCTCGTAGACACCGAGGTCCACTATCACGTCGCGTATCTGACGTCGCAGCCGCTGGCGATCGGTGAGACCGCCCGGCTGTGGCCAGGTTGGCGTTCGCCGGGGCAGACGACGATAGCCGTGGAGACGCGCGATCTCCTCGATGACGTCCGCGCGCCCCGCGGCGCCCGAGCGGATGTCGAGGCGCGACGACGGCGCGCGCACCAAGAGACTCGTCTCACGGTCCTCGACGTTGAAGCCCAAGCCTTCGAGATTGGCGATGACGTCGTCGTGATCGAGTTCGATCCCGAGACCGCGCTCGATGTCACCCGCGCGGATCTCGACGGTCGGCGGCGTGGGCACGCTCCCCCAATGGTCGAGCGGATTGGCGAGCCATTGCAGTTCGGGCACACTCTCTTGGAGGAGCTTCACGAATCGGGCGACGGCGCGCAGCGCCAGCTCTGGATCGACACCACGCTCGAACCGGTTGGACGCTTCACTACGCAGACCGT
>DAIOEY010000116.1:1486-5485 GCA_036745995.1 Acidimicrobiales bacterium
TTCGACGCGTCGACGACGTTGGAGATGGGACGCATTCCCGCACTCTGGAGTCGCCGGGCGATCCACGAGGGAGACGGACCCACCGTCACGTTGCGCAGTACTGACACCGTCAGGCGTCCACAGAGTTCGGGGTCGTCGATGCCGGCGTGCGCGAACGAATCGGTCATGACGTCGGGCACCGGCGTCGCGAGCGGCGGTTCGCGAAGGGGTCGCGAGAGTCGGGTCGCCAAGTCACGAGCGACACCCTGGACGCACCACGCGTCGGGACGATTGCCCTCGACGCTGATGTCAAAGACCACGTCCGGCGTGATGCCGAGCGCGTCGAGGAGTCGCTCGCCCACGCTCGGGGTGATGAGTTGATCGAGGACCATGAGTCCGAGGTGATCGTCGCTCAAACCCAACTCGCGGGCCGAGCACAGCATCCCGTTACTGGTGACGCCGCGCATCTGGCGCCGGACGATCTCGAAACCGCCCGGCAGCACGGCGCCGATGGGCGCGAGGGGCACGTGATTGCCACGTTCGAAGTTCGTGGCGCCGCAGACGATTTCGAGCGGCCCGTCGCCGGCGTCGACCGTGACGAGGCGCACGCGGTCGGCGCCCTCGATCGAACGGATCTCGTCGACGCGTGCGACGACGATGTCCTCGAGTCCCGCGCCCACCAGATCGATTCCCTCAACTACCAGTCCGAGGTCGTCGAGGATGAGGCGCAGTTCATCGGGCGATTCGCTGAGCTCGACGAATTCGCGTAACCACGAAAGGGGAACTCTCACGAGAACTGTTCCAGGAAGCGGGTGTCGTTGTCGATCAGAGCGCGCATGTCGGGTATCTGGTGACGCATCTGGGCGCAGCGGTCGATACCGAAGCCGAACGCGAAGCCGCTCCACTCGTCACCGTCGATGCCGACCGCCTCGAGTACGGCCGGATCCAGCATGCCGCACCCGCCCAGTTCGATCCACCCGGTCTGCGAACAGGTCCGACAGCCCTCGCCACGACAGATCGTGCAGGTGACCTCGAACTCCGCGGACGGTTCGGTGAAGGGAAAAAAGGCGGGACGGAGCCGCGACGCGATGTCGGGCCCGAAGTAGGCGCGCGTGAAGGTCTCAATGACACCCGCCAGGTCCGCGAAGGCGATCCCCCGGTCGACGACCAATCCCTCGATCTGGTGGAACGTCGCGAGATGGCGCGCGTCGGGCGTGTCGCGACGAAAGCACCGTCCCGGCATCACCGAGTGGATCGGCAACGTGGCGTTCGTCACCGCCTCTTCCATGAGATGGACCTGCGTGGGTGAGGTGTGCGTGCGCAGCACCACCGTCTCGGGTTCGCCGAGGTCCACGTAGAAGGTGTCCCACAGGCCCCGAGCCGGGTGCGCGGGAGGGATGTTGAGTGCCTCGAAGTTGTACCAGTCGCTCTCGACCTCGGGACCTTCGGCGACCGTGAAACCCATGCCCACGAACACGTCTTCGAGTTCACGTTGGGTCGACGCCACGAGACCGGGATGTCCGGCGCGCACGGGCCAGCGTACCGAGCTCGTCACCACGTCGCCCAGGTCCAGCCGGTCGGCTTCGAGCACCTGGACGCGCGCGGCCGCGGCGAGCGTGGACCGACGTGCCTCGAGTGCCGATTCGACGTCGCGACGCGCCTCCTGCAGCAACGCCCCCGCGTCCTTACGGGCGTCGGGCTCGAGCGAGCCCAGCGACTTCTGCAGGGTGGAGAGAAGCGATCGTTTCCCGGTGATCCTTGGCTCGGCCGCGAGCAGTTCGTCCAGGGTCGCCAGCGACGCGATCGTCGCGAGCAACTCGTTCTTTTGCGCCGTGAGATCGGCGAGTGGAGAAGGGGTCATGACCCTTCAAGGCTAGGGCGTGGATGACCGTCCCCAGTGCCTTGACGCTGCCAAAGGGCCTCAAAGGCGACGAGCGAGGCGGCGACGCCGGCGTTCAGCGATTCGCCTCGTCCCACCATGGGAATACTCAGTGCCCCGTCGCAGCGCTCGATGACGGCATCGCTCAGACCCTCGGCCTCGTTGCCGATGACCACGACCGTGGGCTGGGCGAAGTCCACGTCGCGAAGTGCGACCCCCCCGTGCACGACGGTCGCGAGCGTTCTCGCGCCACGCACGGCGAAGTGCGTGAACGCCTCGTCGAGTGAGCAGACGACGACCGGAACGTGAAAGATCGAACCCGCGGTCGCGCGCAGTGTCTTGGGGTTGAAGGGATCGACGCTCTGGCCCGTCAACACGACCGCCTCGACGCCGGCGGCGTCCGCCGAGCGGATGATGGTCCCGACGTTGCCCGGATCGCGCAGGTCGTGCAGGACGAGCACGAACGACGTCGCTTGCACGCTCGCGAGGTCACTCAGTGGAAGTCGGACGACCGCCGCCACCGGTTGGGGGGTCTTCGCGTCCGCGACCTGGGCGAGGACGTCGGGGCTCAATCCGAAGACCCGGACCCCGGCTCGTTCGGCGCGGGACAAGAGTGCCGCAATGGAGGGTGCCGTGGCCGACGTGGTGTCAACGTAGATCGCCTCGAACTCGCAGCCGGCCGTGAGCGCGGCCTCGACGAGGTCGGGACCTTCGAGAACACAGACGCCCTCACTCCAGCGCAACGAGCGCTTCTGAATGAGGCGTCGGAGTCGACGCACTCTCTGGTGTGACGACCCCAACGCCTCGATCAGGATGGCCTACTTCGCCAGTGCGTCGCTGGCCTGGGTGACGAGCGCGGCGAAGGCCGCACCGTCGTTCACCGCGAGGTCAGCGAGCATCCGACGGTCGACTTCGATGCCCGCGGCGTTGAGACCGGCAATGAAGCGGCTGTAGCTGACGCCGTGCGCGCGGGTACCGGCGTTGATGCGCTGAATCCACAACTTGCGGAATTCGCCCTTGCGCGCGCGACGGTCGCGAAACGCGTAGACGCCCGAGTGTTGCACGGCCTGATTGGCCGCTCGAAACGTCCGGCTCCGATCGCCGTAGTAGCCCTTGGCCTCTTCGAGAATTGCCTTGTGGTGCTTCTTGGCGTTGACCGCCCTCTTTACACGTGCCATGTCAGTTCCTCTTTCCTAACTCGTCCTCTAGAGCCCCATCAACTTCTTGACGTTCTTCTCTAAACCCTTGGAGATCTCGGTGTCGCGGCCCAGTCGGCGTGCGCGCACCGACGACTTCTTTTCCATCAGGTGACCACGAAACGCCTTGCGACGTCGCAACTTCCCGCTCCCGGTGATCTTGATGCGTTTCTTGGCACCGCTGTCGGTCTTCATCTTTGGCATTTCAACTCTCCTCTGCAGATACTTCTACCGAAACACTCGGCACGACTTCGTCCTGTGGTGCTACTTCCTTGACTGCTTCGACACTCTTGGGCTTGGTCTTCTTGTCGGGCCCGAGCACCATGATCATGTTGCGACCGTCCAACTTGGCGGCCGATTCGACTTTGGCGACGTCGGTCAGCTTCTCGACGAGCCGATCGAGGATCTTCTTTCCGAGTTCGGGGTGCGCGGATTCACGTCCGCGGAACATGATCGTGACCTTTACCTTGTGACCCTCGTTCAAGAACTTTTCGACCAGTCGTGTCTTGGTATCGAAGTCGCCGGGACCGATCTTGGGCCGGTACTTCATCTCCTTGACGCCCACGTTCTGGGTCTTGCGCCGCGACTCTTTCGCTTTCTGCGCTTCGTCGAACTTGAACTTGCCGTAGTCCATGATGCGACAAACGGGCGGACTCGCGGTCGGCGCGATCTCCACGAGATCGAGGTCCAGGCTGCGGGCCAACGCCAACGCTTCGCGGGTCGACATCACACCACGCTGATTGCCCTCGTGGTCGATGAGGCGAATTGTGTCCACACGAATGCGTTCATTGACGCGGTGGTCTCCAGGCACTGTTGCGATAACGCTCTCCTCGCTCTACGCGACGCCACACTGGCGTCGCCACGGCAAGCGGGGCGCAAACTCCTAGAACCCGGTGCACTCTTCGTGCCCAGGTGGACGTTGGACCTGCCAACCTCACTTGCTGT
>DAIOEY010000117.1:0-3551 GCA_036745995.1 Acidimicrobiales bacterium
GGGGACTGATGTGAACCCGCACTCACGGCCAGATAAGTAGCAGTCAGCATTTCCCATTTCTTTAACGTGTGACATCGGAAAACAATCGGCGGTATGCCTGCAGTATGTCCGACCATGAAAATCGTGTGGAGCTTTGCAAATAGCCGACCATCGCCAGATGGTACTGACTCAAGGCCTCGCTTGGGTGGACGTACCGCCAATCTCCACTCGTATGGTGAACAAGCCGACTGAGCGAGCGCGAGCGAGCGCTTAGCAGTCTTGGGAACAGTGATGTCGGCTGACGGCTCGGTGGCGGCGACAGCGACTCGAAGTGGAAGAACCACTAGGCAGCCACCTCCGGACGTATCCACGGCGCCCGCAACGAACACGGCGGCACCCGCTGCCCCGAATATCGACGACGTCGAGATTCAGTTTTGCAATCGAAATCGTCGGTAACTCGCGGAAAAGAAGTCCAGGTTCACGCTTAGTCGCCCAGTGAAACAGCGCTGCCGTCGCTGCGCGGATCTGAAGCGGCAACGAGAGAGCCGTCATGGCGCACGGCGACTACTTGGGCGTGACCGACCGTCTCGTCATGATGGTGCAAGTCAGCGATAGGCAGTCTCGCTCGGATGCTACTGCGCGCCTGGGTCGTTATCGCCGGTTCAAGAAGGGCAACTTCCTCGACCTGGTCGACCTCAAGACCGCCGACCACCCACCGCGGTGCCGCCACTGCGTCGCGGGCATTCTCTCCAGCGAAGAGTCGAAGCAGGACTTGCGCGAGAATCTGAGGTTGCGCTTTGCCCCCCATCGTTCCCGCAACCCACGCGAGATCCGCCCCGTGCGTGACCATCACGGGCATTAGCGTGTGGGCTGGACGTCGGCCAGGTGCGAGTTGATTCACGGAGTCTGGTGACAGCGAGAAGAAGCTGCCGCGATTGTGCATGACGAACCCAGTCTTCGGTTCGAGGACGGCTGCGCCAAAAGAGTGGAAGACGCTCTGGATCAAGCACACGGCACGTCCGTCACTGTCAGCAGAGACGACGGCGACCGTGTCGCCCTTGGGCCGCCCCACGCCGACGGGGCCATCGGTAATCGTCCGCTCTGTACGCAGGAAGGCGTCGCGCGCCAACGTCGAAAGGCGCTCATAATCCAGAAGTTCGCTCGCCGTGACGGTCATGGCGACTGGATCAGCGAGGAAGCGCCCACGATCTGCCGTGGCGATGCGAAAGAGTTCGCTCAGGACGCCCGCGTCGCGTCCGAGAGGATCACAGTCCGGTTCGAGCGCATCGAGTGCCCCGAGAGTCTCCAGCAGCAGAAATCCCTGACTGTTAGGTCCGCTCGTCCACACGTCCCAAGGACCGAATTTTCCGCGCAGCGGTGCTTCGAGGCTCGGAGCAAACCGGGCGAGGTCTTCGACGTCGAGTTTGCCGCCGAGTGCCGCGAGTCCGGCAACGAGAGTGCGTCCGAGTTGGCCGCCGTAGAGAGTGGAGGGCCCTTCTTTTGCTAGCGTTCGTAGACTTCGAGCCAACGCCGGCTGGACCATTTGGTCACCCGTGCGCAGTGGCTTTCCACCCGGCGCAAAGAGGGCACCGAGGCCGGGATCCTTGAGAACGAGGGCGATCTGTTCGCTGATAGCCGCACCCAAACTGGACGCCACTGGCGCCCCGTTGGATGCGAGATCGTAGGCAGCCGCGAAATGTTCTGACCAGACGCGTGATGCACCGAGATTGTGAATCGCGGCCAGTCCGGCGACCGCTCCGGGGACGGTGATCGTGTCAACCCCCGTCACGGGCATCCTGTCACCGTAGCGAGAGCGAAGGTCCGCAACGTCAACGTGTCGACTGGCTGGACCGGAAGCATTGACGGTGGTGATCGCGCCGTCTGGTTGTCGGACAAGGGCAATGAGGTCGCCGCCGAGAGCCGTGTTATGGGGGTACACAACCGTGAGGGCGAACGCCGCCGTCAAGGCAGCATCGATAGCGTTGCCGCCACTCCGGATTACATCAGCTGCTGCTTCAGTGGCGAGCGTGTGGGGTGTGGCTATGGCGCAATGCCGACGCGGTGAAGCGCCAGAAGTCTTCGGCGCAGCCATCACAGAACCTTGGATAGAAACGCCTTGGTGCGAGCCTGCGTCGGATTGTCGAAGATTTGCTGAGGGACGCCGATTTCGACGATCTGACCATCATCGAACATGGCAACCCGGTCGGCGACCTCGCGAGCGAAGCCAATCTCGTGACTTACGACGATCATCGTCATGCCGTCGTTAGCGAGATCACGAATCACGGTGAGAACCTCCCCGATCACCTCGGGGTCAAGGGCACTCGTGGGCTCGTCGAAGAGCATGAGGGCCGGGCTCATTGCCAGCGATCGAGCGATGGCAACTCGCTGCTTCTGACCCCCCGAGAGTTGGGCGGGGTAGGTATCTATCTTGTTACTCAAGCCGACCTTGTTCAGTTGATCAATCGCCAGGTCGCGGGCCTTGTCTTTCGCCATCTTCTGCACCTTGATCGGGCCGAGCATCACGTTCTCGAGGGCGGTGCGGTTGGGAAAGAGATTGAAGTGTTGAAAAACGAAGCCAATCTCGGCCCTTTGTCTCGCTATCTCGCGGGCCGACGCGTCGACGCGTCGTCCGTTGCGGTCGAGTTTCGAACCGATCAGGTGGCCGTTGACCTGGACGACGCCCGAGTTGGGCTTCTCGAAATGATTGATGCAGCGCAGAAAGGTCGTCTTCCCGGATCCGGATGGTCCCATCAGCACCACCACCTCACCGCGCGTCACGCCGAGTGAAACGCCCTTCAGCACCTCCTGGGAGCCGAATGACTTCCTTATCTCAGTGGCTTGTACGATCAACGCCGTACCGTCACCTTCCGACCTCGTGTCTTGCGGATCTGACGAGGTCATTATGCCCTCCTGCTAAGCCCAAGGGTCCGCGAGTCCTGAAAGTGCTCTCGAACCGAGGCCAGCATTGAACGATTGGCTCGAACGATGCCCCAACTTCGATCGATCTTGGCTTCTAGCCATGCCTGGATGAAAGTCCAGATGGTGGTCAGTGCGAGGTAGTAGAGAGCCGCGTCCAAAAATATCTCGAATGTGTGAAACGTACTGGAGCTGATCTCTTGAGTGATGAGGAACATTTCGGGGACCCCGATGACGCTGAGCACCGACGTGCTCTTCATCATGGCGTTGAAGTCGTTGCCGAGCGGCGGTATCACGAATCGCATGGCCTGGGGAACGACCACATGACGCATGGACTGCGCGGGCGTCATGCCGATCGAGAGCGCGGCCTCGTTCTGGCCCACGTCAACCGCCGCGAGACCAGCCCGGATGATCTCGGACATGTACGCACTCTCGTTCAGAGCCAGCGTCACGATGGCCGCTTGAACGCTCGCGAGGATGCTGATGCCGAGCAAAGTCATGTCCCGGAACTTGTAGATGTCAGTAGCGGCCAAACCGTCGTAGACGATGACGAGTTGAACGAGTAGAGGCGTGCCACGTAGCACCCACACGTAGAAACCGGCCACGCCCCGCACTATGCGGAGCGTGGACCGGCGCGCCAGGGCGACCACCAAACC
>DAIOEY010000117.1:3651-5399 GCA_036745995.1 Acidimicrobiales bacterium
GCAAAAGCGTGCTGGATCGCGGCAAGAAGTTTTCGATTACCCTTGTTGACGGCAATTCCCGTCAGGATCCTTCCGAACGGCTGGCCCGCAAACTTGAACGTGCCCGGCTGGGCCCTCATGTAGTAGGCGGCAGTCTCAGACGTTGACGTGTAGGCATTCGAGAGTCCCGACAACATGTTCTGCAGGGCCAGGGGGTCACTGGTGAAGAGCACCACCCCGACGGCCGGCTTGCCCGCTGCGGTGCAAGCGGCACTCACGGTCGCTAGTTCCGTCTGGGCGGTGGTGCCCGTTACGGTGGCGACCTGCTGTCCACACAGGCTGCTGTCGAGACCGGTGATCTTTCCAGGGTTGGCGGTGGGCACAGTGACCGACTCAGACGAGTACATGTAGGGTACGAAGTTGACAACCAATTTACGAGACGCCTTGATATAGAGCTGCGAAAGGATTGCGTCACAGTGACGAGCCTGCAAGGCGGGGATGATGCCGCTGAATGCGGTCTGCTGCCACACCGGCTTCAAACCCATTCTTGCTGCAATCGCGTTGCCGATCCCGATGTCCGAGCCCACCGGCTTCTGCGAAGAGTTGAGAGACTCGAGCGGCGGTGACGACATGTCGGAGCAGTACTGCAATTTCCCCGCCGAGACAATCGTTGGCGGCTTCAATGTGGACTTGCTCGTAGCGGCCGATGCGCCCGCGCCGAAGGCCATGAAGGCAGCTCCTAGGGGAAACATCAATGACACCGCGAGGGCGGTCCTGGCAAGACGTCGGCGATTCCCCATACTTCTACGCGTACGTACAGTCATATTCTCCCCCTAGTTTGATCAACATCGCCGGGCCAACTTGGTCCGACCATCTGACCAACGTGAACGTAGCAGATGACTAACATGCAATCAAGTCAGAATGCAGAAAAGTTGCCTGCGGACACTCTGCTGGCGATGAACTGGGTCTCAACCAAACGATTCGAAAGGTCTCAATGTTCGCCGAATCCTCCGACTGGGTGGACGTTTACCATTCCCAGCTCTCGGTGCCTGACAATCTGGCCCTAGAGATTGAGAGATTGATCCTCTCCGGGCTACTGCCAGTGGGAGAACGGATCCCCCCGGAACGCGAACTTGCAGAGTTGTGGGGCCTATCGAGGTCCTCGGTTAGAGATGCGCTCAAGCAGCTCGCCCTCCGGGGCCTGATCGAGCGCCGACCCGGACGAGGAACCATTGTCGTAGAGAAGGTCAACCAACTCGGTGGCACGCTCATGGATCTCCTCAACCAGAGCCAGCACGAACTCCTGCAGGTAATGGAAGTCAGAACGGTCATCGAACCATCAGTCGCCGCCTGGGCGGCCGAACGTGCTCGGTCCGTCGACCTCGAAGAACTAGCTAAACTGCTCCACGAGATGTCCGAGAAGGTGACGACCAAGCGTCTTGCAGAGCTTGATCGAACCTTCCACCTCACGATTGCGCGTGCTGCGGGTAATTCGCTTCTGGTCTCCCTACTGGAACGGGTCGGTGAGATTGTTGACCAGTCACCACACGAGTTACTCCAAGATCGCAATCAAAGCCTCGCGACTCTCGACGAACACTCCGCAATCTTCCAGGCGCTGTGCGAAAGGGATCCCAAAGCAGCGGAGGCCGCGGCGTTGGCTCACCTGGAGTCCGTCCAGCATCAAATCCTCAGCGGAGCGAAGACTCGTTTGCCAAGTCCTCGTCGAAGGTCGACCAAACACTAGAGCCACAATTGTCATCCACGGTGCA
>DAIOEY010000118.1:0-5385 GCA_036745995.1 Acidimicrobiales bacterium
GGTCGAGGCGAGCGGCGTCGTCGTGAACGCGCTCAGTGGATCGTCGGGAGCCGGACGGACTCTCAGCGAGCGGCTCCGCCATTCACGCCTGTCGAGCAACGCCGAGGCTTACGGACTTCTGACGCACCGACACACTCCCGAGATCGAACAGGAGATCGACGCGCAAGTACTCTTCACGCCGCACCTCGTCCCGGCGAGTCGCGGAATGCTGGTGACCGCGTACGCAAGGACGAGCGACAGCACGTTCTCGACCGCCGAGGCCCTCGAGTTGCTGCGTACGGTGTACGCGGACGATCCCTTCGTGGTCGTCACCGACGAGCCGCCGACGTTGAAGGACCCGGTCGGCAGCAACCTCTGCGTCGTCAGCGCGCGCGTCGACCCCCGCACCGGGTGGGTGGTCGCGATGAGCTCGTTGGACAATCTGATCAAGGGCGCCGCGGGACAGGCGTTGCAGGCGTGGAACGTCGCGACCGGTCGTGACGAGACGACCGGTCTGCCCCTCAGCGGGGTGACCCCGTGAAGCGACTCGTCATCAAGATCGGTGGACACGCGCTCGACGAGTTGAACGCGCGCTCGGCGGTGCTGGCGGACCTCGCCGCGGACGTCGGCGAACTGCAGACCAGCGGCACGAACGTCGCGATCGTCCACGGGGGCGGACCGCAGATTCGAGAGCTCCTCGACAGTGTGGGTGTGCAAAATGCCTTCCACGAGGGCCTCCGCATCACGAGCGCGCTCACCATGGGTTACGTCGCCATGGCGCTCTCGCACGTGAACCTGCGCGTCACGGCGGCCCTCAGCAAGGACGGACTCTCCGCGGTCGGACTCTCCGGTGCGGACGCGACGATGCTCGTGGCGTCATCGCTCGGTCAACCCTGGGATCGCGCCGGGGGTTCCCCTACGGTGCAGACCGACATCATCACGTCGCTCTGGGCGATCGGTGTCACGCCCGTCTTGAGCTCGATCGCCGTTGACGAACACGGCGAATTGCTGAATCTCAACGCCGACACGGCGGCCGGTGCCCTCGCCGCGGCGCTCGACGCGGACACGCTCGTGTTGTTGAGCGACGTCGACCAACTGCGCACGGATCCCGACGACACCGGTACCGCGCTGACCCACGTGACCAAGACGCAGGTGCACGAGATGATCGTCGCGGGCTCCATCCGCGAGGGTATGCGTCCGAAGATGCAAGCGGCGCTCGACGCGCTGGACGGCGGCGCCCGACGCGTCGTCATGGCCAACGGCACTCGTCGTCACGCCCTTCGCGGCGCACTGGACGGTTCCATACCGACAACGGAGGTCGTTTCGTGAGCAAACACTTCATTTCCATCGAAGAACTGAGCGACGCGGACCTGGACAGCGTCTACCGCTTGGCGCGCGCGCCGATCGACGACGAGGCCCTGAAGGGTCAGGGCGTCGCTCTCGTCTTCGAACGGCCGAGCCTGCGTACGCGAGCGTCGAGTTCCTCGGCGGTGCACGAGCTGGGCGGCTACGCCACGTTCTTCAGCGACGAGGAGATCGGTCTCGACTCGCGCGAATCGGCCGAGGACGTCGGGCGCACTCTCAGCGAGATGTACGCCATCACTGCACTACGGGTGCGCAACCACGCCGTGTTCGACCGCATGCGTCGAGCGACGAGGGACCGGATGTCGCTCATTAACCTGCTGAGTGACTGCGCCCATCCGACCCAGGCCGTCGCGGACGTCTTGACCGTCGCGGAGTACTTCGCCGACGGGGACGTGCACGCGCTCGCGGGCCTCGAGGTCGCCTACGTCGGCGACGCGACGAACGTCACGCGCTCGCTGGCCGGAGCGATGACGCGCCTCGGAGTCAACGTGTCCGTGGGTGCGCCTGAGGGCTACCAGTTGAGCGACGCGGGACCCGAGAATCCCAATATCGTCGCCGCAGCGGGCACCCTGCGACTCACTGATTCGGCCTACGAAGCAGTGAAGGGCGCCGACGTCATCTACACCGACGCCTGGGTCTCGATGGGGCTCGAGGACGAAGCGGCTCGTCGTCGTGAGGATCTCGCCGGGTTCCGCGTCGACGCGGCGCTCCTCGCGCACGCCAAGGAGTCCGCGGTCGTCATGCACTGTCTGCCAGCCCATCGCGGCGAGGAGATCACGAACGACGTGCTCGACGGGGCGGCGTCGCTCGTGTGGCGCCAGGTCTTTCACCGGCGTACAGCGATGATCGGTGTCTTACGTTGGATCAAAGAGGAGACAGCATGACCAAGAACCAGCGACAGCATCGGATAAGCGAGCTGCTCGAGCGCGAGGTGATCTCGACCGCCGCACAGATCGTGACGCGCCTGCAGAGTGAGGGCATTGCCGCCACGCAGGCCACGGTGACGCGCGACCTTCAAGAGCTCGGCACGATCAAGGTCCGTGACGAGCACGGATCTCGCCGAATCGTCATCGCGACAGCGGCGAAGATGAGCTCGGCCCCGCTCGACCACCTACGACGGATGATGGGCGAATGGGTGGTCTCCGTCGAGAACTCGGACAACCTGGTCGTGGTTCGAACGCCGCCCGGATGCGCGCACGTGGTCGCGTCCGCGCTCGACCGCAGCGCACTGGACGGCGTGCTCGGCAGCGTGGCCGGCGACGACACCATCTTGGTGATCGCGAGTGAACGGCGCGGTGGGTCGCTGCTCGCCGAGGAGTTCCGCGCCCTCGCGGGCCTCGTAGTGTTCTCGACAGCACCGAAGAAGGGAGCCTGATGACGGCAAAGCGAGTGGTACTGGCCTACAGCGGGGGACTCGACACCTCGGTAGCGGTGCGTTGGATGATCGAAGAGTGGGGTGTCGAGGTGGTCTGCGTGCTGGTGAACGTCGGCCAGGACGCCGAGAGTTCAGAGAGCTTCGATGACATCAAGCAGCGCGCGTTCGCCGCCGGGGCGATTGACTTCGTCGTCGTCGACGCGCGCGACGAGATGGCCGACGACTTCTGCGCGAAGGCGATCGTCGCGAACGCCCGCTACGAGGGGAAGTATCCGCTCGTCTCGGCGCTGTCGCGGCCGGTCATCGTTCGTCACCTCGTCGATCAGGCGAGGAAGTTCAACGCTCAGGCGGTGGCGCACGGCTGTACCGGCAAGGGGAACGACCAGGTTCGTTTCGAAGTCGGCACCCACGCGCTGGCACCCGATCTCGAGGTGCTGGCCCCCGCGCGCAACTGGGGGATGACGCGCGCGGACTCGGTGGACTACGCCGAGAAGTGGGACATCCCGATTAGGGCGTCGAAGGAGAAGATCTACTCCATCGACGAGAACCTCTGGGGTCGCGCGATCGAATGTGGCGCTATGGAGGACCCCTGGGCGGCGCCCCCCGAGGAGCCCTACACACTCACCCGCGTGACGAACAGTGAACCGTTCGAGGTGACGGTGTCGTTCGAAGCGGGCATTCCCGTGGCGCTCGACGGTGTCGCGATGACCCTCGCCGATCTCATCAAGACGCTCAACCACCGCGCGGGCGCGACGGGCTTTGGCCGTCTTGACATGGTGGAGAACCGTCGCGTCGGTATCAAGAGCCGCGAGGTCTACGAGTGTCCTGGGGCGCTCGCGCTGATCGGTGCTCACGCCGACCTCGAAGACCTCACACTCGAGCGTGACGTGCACCACGAGAAGGCGCGACTGGAGACGCGTTGGGCCGAGTTGGTCTACGACGGCATGTGGTTCTCGCCGCTCAAGGAAGCGCTCGACGCGTTCATGGAAGAGACCCAGCGGCACGTGAGCGGCGACGTGCGGCTTCGCTTCGAAGCTCCGGGTCTCATGCGCGTCGTCGGTCGACGTAGCCCCAAGGCGCTCTACGACTACGGACTGGCGACCTACGACGCGGCCGACACGTTTCAGCACGCGGACTCGGAGGGCTACGTCAAGATCTACGGTCTCGGCGTGAAGACCTGGGCGGCCCGCCAGGGCGCGAAGAACGCGACCCCGACCAACTCATGACGCTCTGGAGCGGTCGGTTCACGTCGCCGATGGCGAATTCTCTCTGGGATCTTTCGGAGAGTTACTCGTTCGACCACGTCCTCTATCATCACGACATCCTGGGCTCCAAGGCGCACGTCCAAGGTCTGGCCGAAGCCGGACTGTTAAGCGCGCAGGAGTGTCAACTGCTCCTCGACACCCTTGACCAGATCGAGGCCGAGTTCGATCGGGGGACCTTCGTTCGTTCCGACGCCGACGAGGACGTCCACATGGCGATCGAGCGACGCGCAACCGAACTGGCCGGCGACACCGGCGCGAAGATGCACACGGCGCGCAGCCGCAACGACCAGGTGGCGACGACCCTTCGCCTCTATACCCGTGACGCGCTGGACGGCGTCGCGGCGGCGACGCTCGACCTGGTCGAGGCACTCATTGAAGTGGGAGAGAAGCTCCCCGACGCGTACCTGCCGGGTTACACGCATCTCCAACGCGCACAACCGGTGATGTTGAGCCACCACTTGCACGCCCACGCGTTTGCGTTGCTGCGCGACGTGGACCGATTGAGCGACGCGCGAGCACGCGTCAACGTCTCGCCGTTGGGTGCGGGAGCGCTCGCCGGATCGTCGCTCGCCATCGATCCCGCGTTCACCGCCCGACTGCTCGGCTTCGACGACGTCTTCGCGAACTCGATGGACGCGGTGAGCGATCGCGACTTCGTCGCCGAGACGTTGTTCGATCTCGCGATGCTCGGCATCCATCTCTCGCGCATGGGCGAGGAACTGGTGTTATGGACGAGTGCCGAATTCAATTTTGCGGCGTTGGGCGACGAGTTCACCACCGGCTCGTCGATGCTGCCCCAGAAGAAGAACAGTGACGTCGCCGAACTAGCTCGAGGCAAGAGTGGACGACTGGTGGGGAACCTCACCGGATTGCTCGTGACCTTGAAGGGACTGCCGCTTTCCTACAACCGCGATCTCCAAGAGGACAAGGAGCCGCTCTTTGACTCGGTCCGCCAAATACTCTTGATTCTCGCCGCGATGACGGGGGCCTACCGTTCCATGACCTTCAACGCGTCCGCCGCCCAAAGGGCCGCGGACGATCAGTTCCTCGTCGCCACCGACGTCGCCGAACGGCTCGTGGAGCAGGGTGTCCCGTTTCGCCAAGCTCACGAACAAGTCGGACGGTTGGTCGCCGAGTCGGTCGCGCGTCAGATTCCTCTTGGCGACGTCGTCGCCGAGCACGAGGAGACGTCGACGTTTGCCCATTTGTTTGACACGGGTCACGCGGTGCGAAGTCGCACCTCGCCCGGAGCGGCGGGACCGAACGCGCAAGAGCGCCAAAAGCAACGATTGCGCGACGCCATCGCACAGGCGTCAGCGCGCCTGAGCTGATCATTCGTTGGTCACTGTCACACCGTAGGGTCATTGTTGACGTGGTGGCGCGAAGACGCCACTCGAGTGA
>DAIOEY010000119.1:0-5379 GCA_036745995.1 Acidimicrobiales bacterium
TTGATGCTGGCGCACAGCGACGCGACGTCTTCGGGATCGATGCTCGGGAACATCGCGATGCGCAACTGGTTGCGTCCCAACTTGCGGTACGGCTCGGTGTCGACGACGCCGTTGGCGCGCAGGATCTTGGCGACGTTCGTCGCGTCGACGTCGTCGCTGAAGTCGATCGTGCCCACGACGTTGCTGCGTTCGGCGGGGTTCTGCACGAACGGTGTCGCGAAGTCCGAGGCCTCGGCCCAGGTGTAGAGCGTTTCGGCGGACGTGCGTGATCGTCCCGCGGAGAAGCTCAGCCCACCGTTATCGTTCATCCATTTGAGTTGGCTCGCCAGCAGGTGGATCGTCGCGAGCGCGGGCGTGTTGTAGGTCTGGTTGAGTCGTGAGTTGTCGAGCGCGATCTTCAGGTCGAAGAACGCGGGCGTCCAGCGGTCCGACGCGGCGAGCGTCTCGATGCGCTCGACCGCGGCCGGCGAGCAGATCGCGAGCCACAGCCCACCGTCGGAGGCGAAGGACTTCTGGGGCGCGAAGTAGTAGCAGTCGAACTGGGAGGGGTTGACGTGCAGCCCACCCGCAGCCGACGTTGCGTCGACGCAGACGAGGCCCTTGGCGCCGGCCGGTCGCTCGATGTTCATCATGACGCCCGTCGACGTCTCGTTGTGGGTCAACGCGTAGAGGTCCACGGCGTCGTCGGCCACCGCGTAGGGGTGCGTGCCGACCTCGCTCTTCACGATCTGGGGGTCGCTCAGGTGGGGCGCCGCTTTCACGCACGAGGCGAACTTCGAGGAGAACTCGCCGAAACTCAGGTGCTGGCTGTGGTTGTGCACCAGGTGGAACGTCGCGGCGTCCCAGAAACAGGTGGTGCCGCCGTTGCCGAGGAGTACCTCGTAGCCGTCGGGCAGGTCGAAGAGCCGCGCGATCCCGTCGCGGACCTCGGCGACCTTGCGGCGCACCGTTGACTGGCGGTGCGACGTGCCCAGGTAGGTCGGCGCGTCGGCGACCAGCGCGGCCACCTGCTCGGCGCGGATCTTCGACGGGCCGGCACCGAAACGTCCGTCGCGTGGAAGAAGTGATGACGGGATAGTGAGCTTCTCGGGGGAGGTCATAGAATTACATTCTTACGGGAAATGAACGGAGTGATGCATGGCTACGAGAGTAAGTGACCTCCTGAGTGGTCTCGCACCCAGTGCCACACTCGCGGTCGACGCCAAGGCCAAGGCCCTGAAGGCCCTCGGCGAGCCGGTCATCGGCTTCGGCGCGGGAGAACCGGACTTCGCGACACCCCCGCACATCGTCGAGGCGGCCGCCAAGGCGTGCTTTGACCCGGTGAACCACAAGTACACCCCGACCGCGGGACTGCCTGAACTGCGCGACGCGATCGTCGCCAAGTCCAAGCGTGACTCGGGACTCGACGTCAGCGCCAACCAGGTGCTCGTCACCAACGGCGGCAAGCACGCCGTCGCGACGGCCTTCATGACCAAACTGAACCCCGGCGACGAGGTCCTGATACCCGCGCCGTACTGGACCACGTACCCCGAATCGGTCTACCTCGCCGGCGGCGTGCCGGTGCCGGTGCTCTCGGACGAGGCCAACGGCTTTCGCGTCACCGTGGAGGACCTCGAACGGGCCCGCACCGACAAGACCCGGATGCTCGTCTTCGTCTCGCCGTGCAACCCGACCGGCGCCGTCGCGCGTCCCGACGACGTCGCCGCGATCGGTCGTTGGGCCGCCGAGCACGACGTCTGGGTGCTCTGCGACGAGATCTACGAACACCTCGTCTACGGCGACGCGACCCACGTGTCGATGCCGGTGGTGACGCCGGAGTTGGGCGATCGCTGGGTGGTCGTGAACGGCGTCGCCAAGACCTACGCCATGACCGGCTGGCGCGTCGGATGGATGATCAGTGCGCCCGACGTGATGAACGCGGCCGTCAACTACCAGAGCCAGACGACGTCGAACATCTCGAACATCTCCCAGCGCGCCGCGGTCGCGGCGTTGACGGGTGACCTCAGCGCCGTCGCGGACATGCGCATTGCCTTCAACCGTCGGCGCCGGACGATGACGACGATGCTCAACGCCATCGACGGCGTGCACTGCGTGGAACCCGAGGGTGCCTTCTACTGCTTTCCGAACGTCGAGGGGTTGCTCGGACGAACCCTCGGCGGGCGAGCGGCGTCGAGTTCGGCCGAACTGGCCGAGATCCTGCTCGAGACGATCAAGATCGCGGTCGTGCCGGGTGAGGCCTTCGGCACGCCGGGCTTCTTCCGGCTCAGTTACGCGCTGGGCGATGACGACCTCGTGGAGGGTCTGGAGCGCCTCGCCGACCTCGTCGCCGCGGGTTGACCCCTTCCGATTCCGCCTAGCCTTAGAGGACCAATCGAAAGGTTTTTACGTGTCCCGTGTACTTGTCACCGAAGTGATTGCTGAATCGGGACTCCAGAAGCTACGCAACGCCGGTCACGAGGTCGACGTCCAGATCGGCCTCTCGCCCGAGGAACTCATCGAAGCGGTGCGCGGCGCGAACGCCCTGATCATCCGCTCGGCCACCCAGGTGGACGCCGCGACCCTCGAGGCCGGTAAGGACTTGCTGGTCGTTGGACGGGCCGGGATCGGCCTCGACAACGTCGACCTCGCCAAGGCCACCGAACTGGGCGTGATGGTCGTGAACGCCCCCCAGTCCAACATCCTCTCCGCGGCCGAACAGACGATGGCCCTGCTGCTCGCCCAGGCGCGCAACGTCCCCCAGGCGCACGCGGCCCTGAAGAACGGCAAGTGGGAGCGCTCGAAGTGGGAGGGCGTCGAACTGCACGGCAAGACGCTCGGCATCGTCGGCCTCGGCAAGATCGGCGCGCTCGTCGGCCAGCGCGCCATGGCCTTTGGCATGCGACTCGTCGCCTACGACCCCTTCATCACCGACGAGCGCGCCCGTCACATGGGGGTCCAGCTCATGGACCTCGACACCCTGCTCGCCCAGAGCGACTTCATCACCATCCACTTGCCCAAGAACAAGGAGACCACGAACCTCCTCAACGCCGAGAGCCTCAAGAAGACCAAGGTGGGCGTGCGCATCATCAACGTCGCGCGCGGCGGCATCGTCAACGAGGCGGACCTCGCCGAGGCGATCCGCAGTGGCCACGTCCAGGGCGCGGCGCTCGACGTCTTCGAGAAGGAGCCGACCACCGAGTCACCACTCTTTGAGTTGGCGTCGGTCGTCGTCGTGCCGCACCTCGGCGCGTCGACCGTCGAAGCCCAGGACAAGGCCGGCATCACCATCGCCGAACAGGTCGAGCTCGCCCTCGCGGGCGACTTCGTCCCGTTCGCCGTGAACGTCGCCGCGGGTGAGGTCTCCAACGTCGTGCGTCCCTACATGGGCCTCGCCGAAATGCTCGGGCGTTTCATCGGCGGTCTGCTCGACGGCAAGCCCGCCGACCTCGAGGTCATCTACCAGGGCGACCTCGCCGGCGCCGGCACCAAGATCCTGACCCTCTGCGCGTTGAAGGGACTACTCAGCGCGACCGGTCACGACGGCGTCTCGTTCGTGAACGCGCCGCAGTTGGCGACCGACCACAACCTCACCTGGGGTGAGGTCTCGACCTTCGAGTCACCCGAGTACGTGAATCTCATCACCGTGCGCTCGGGCGATCACACGGTCTCGGGGACGCTCATGACCATCGGCACGCGACTCGAGACGCGCATCGTCACCGTCGACGACCACAGCGTCGAGATTCCGCCGGCCGCGTCGATGCTGGTCGTGCACAACGACGACCGTCCCGGCATGATCGGTCTCGTCGGCGTCGCACTCGGCGAGTCGGGTGTCTCCATTGCGTCCATGGCCGTCGGCCCCGACGCCGAGAGCAAGACCGCGTTGATGGTGCTGTCTACGACGACGCCGACGCCCGCCGCCGTGATCGAGCGTCTGCGCGACACCGACGGCATCCAGGACATCCACCTCATCACGCTGCGCTAAACGGTTCACGTCGGGGTCGACGACCGACCCATCGGGTCGTTACTCAGCATTTCACCCAGGCGATCAAGTCAGTGCCCGGCAGTATGCCCCGCGGCTTGACCGTGACGACGCCGATGGTGATCTCGTGCCCGCGGTCGGCTGGCTGCATACAGGTGATGGGTCCACCACCGTGCGTGGTGCCGTCAGCCGATACCCACAACGTGGCGGCGCTCCACGCGTATGACGTTCCCGACGATGAACCGTCCGGCTGGAAGGCCAAGGCGCGGCCGGCGTCGCCAATGCCCATGAACTTTCCGGTGATGGTCTGGGGGTAGGCCGACGTCGAATTTCGCTCTACCACGACGACCAGCACCAAGATCGTGACAATTCCACTGAGCAGGCCCATGAGCACTGCTCGGCGCCAGCGCGACGGGGACACTCTGATCTCGCTCACCGGTACTCCTTCATTTCGAAACGCGGCTCACGTAAGCCAGGGCCCGAGAGTAACCGCCGGCGAATCCGGCGCGAGAATCGCTCCACTGAATTCATTGATTTGGGCAGACGTGGAAGAACTGTTCTAGTATCACGCTACTTAATAACAGGGGAGAAGCAGATGCAGGTTCGAGTAATCACCGTCACGGGCGCCACCGAAATCGATGCGGGGGTGGACCTCATTCGCGATCAGGTCCTGCCAATTGTCGCGACGCAGCAGGGCTATCGGGGTACGACCGTGAGCGCCGATCGGGCAAACGATCTCCTCGGGATCATCACGATGTGGGACACGGTCGAAGATCGTGACGCGAGCAACGACGCGCTCGCCCAGAGTCGAATCGATGTCGCCAACGCCGTCGGCGGTTCGTTCACCGTTGCCAATTTCGAGCAAGTGGTGTTAGAGGCCGTAGGAATGCCGGCCGTCGGATCGGCGCTTTCGGTGGCTCGACTGAGCATGAGTCCCGAGAACGTCGAAGGGAATATCGCCTACTTCCAGTCCACCCCACTGCCGGACATGTTGGCGACGCCGGGAGTGCAAGCGGTTCGAATGATGGTCAATCGCGAAACGGGCGACGCAATCGTCGGTATGGTATTTGCCGACCACGATGCGTTGAGTACCGCCGCCGGCGCCGCCACGAGCCGCCGCGAAGCCGCCACCGCGAGGGGAATCCAGTTCGGCGACGTGAGCATTCGAGAGATTCTGCTCATCGACGTTCGTTAGCCTGAGTTCCAATCACCGGTGGAACAGCGCGGACTCGGCGCACATCAACTCGCGTAGGGGCGGGCGAGTTGATGCTGTCGCGGGCTGAAGGAATGCACGATGCAGGTATTCGGGCTCGACCACGTTCGCAGCCGTTGCCATATCAGCCATGGTCGTGCCGCGCCGAGACGAAGACGGGCTGCGCGAATGGCGTTGGGAACAGCCGGTCCGGGTGACGTCGACGTGA
>DAIOEY010000120.1:0-5358 GCA_036745995.1 Acidimicrobiales bacterium
CCACCGTGAATGGCGGTCGCGATCACGTCGATCCGTTTGTCCACGCCCTCGCCCCCGACGCCCTGAGCACCGAGGATCGAACCGGTCGTCGGATCGACGAGCAATTTGAGCGACATCGGACTCGCTCCCGGGTAGTACTCAGCATGCGATAAGGGGTGAGTATGAATGGCCAGCACGTCACGGCCGTCGGCGACGAGTCGCTTCTCGTTCCAACCCGTCGTCGCCACGGTCAGGTCAAAGACCTTCACGATCACGGTGCCGATCGCGGTCGAGGTTCGAACGCTGCGCCCGGCGATGTGATCGGCCACGACTCGGCCGTGTCGGTTCGCCAGATTCGCGAGCGGCACCAGCGTGGCCGTGCCGTCGAGCGAATCAACCTTCTCCGCGGCGTCACCCACCGCGTAGATTGCGTCGTCACTGGTCCGATTGAACTCGTCGACCGCAATGCCGCCGCGATCGCCAATGCCGAGACCCGCGGCTCGCGCCAATGTCGTCTCCGGTCGCATACCAATGGCGACGACCACGAGTTCGGCGTCTAGTACCTCACCCGACGCGAGCGCCACGGTGTTCGCCGTCAGCGACGAGACGGAGTCGCCAAGGCGGACGCCAACACCGTGGCCGCGTACCTCTTCAACAACTCGCTGGGCCATCTCGGGATCGAGTGGCGCGAGGAGCTGCGGCGCCGCCTCCACGATCGTGGTGGCGATGCCACGACGCAGAAGATTCTCGGCGATCTCCACGCCGATGAATCCGCCACCGATGACGACAGCACTCGACGGTGTCCGCTCGACCGCCTCGACCATCCGCTCGACGTCCTCGACGGTGCGAAGCGGTAGCGCCCGCTCGATGCCAGAGACCGGCGGGATGATCGGTGACGCTCCGGGACTGAGCACGACGTAGTCGTACGAGAGTTGGTACGTCTCGCCCGCCGACAGGTTGCGCACCGTCACGGTCTTGAGGGTGGGGTCGATGGCGATCGCCTCGCTGTCGACGCGAACGTCGAGGCGATAGCGATCGTGCAGCGACGTCGGCGTTTGGAGCAGCAGCGACGACTCATCTTCGATGACGCCGCCCATGAAATAGGCAAGACCACAGTTGGCGTACGAGACGTGGCCACTTCTCTCGATGACCACGATGTCGGCGTTGTTGTCCAAGCGACGGAGTCGCGTCGCGGCCGACATGCCGCCGGCGACTCCTCCAATGATGACGACTTTCATGAATCTCCTTACGCCAGACTCAAAAAGAGCTTTTGGAGTTTCTCGGTGACGAGATCACTGTCGATCTCGGGGTCAGCGATGCATTCCTTCAGACTCGCAGAGATCAACGTGAACGCGGCGGTGTTGATGGCTTTTCCGACGGCCGCCATCTGCGTGACGACGTCCTCGCACGATCGACCTTCTTCGAGCATGCGCACGACGGCACCCATCTGGCCGTGGGCTCGCTTCAACCGTTTCGTGATTGCCTGAATCTGATCCTCGTCCTGGAGAACGTGTGCAACGTCTGTCGATGCCATCGCAAGCCTTTCGCAGCTCTTTGTATACCCCGTAGGGTATCACTTTGCGGCCTGAGCGGCAGCCGTTCTCGGCGAAATGACGCTTTCTCAGTGCGAGGTAGGAGTAATGGCGCGTCGGTCCCCTCGCGAAACGATCGGCGCGCCCGTTGGCGTACTTCACGCACGGCGTCGAAGCTGTTCACGCACGGCCAGCCGCACCCGCCCTCTCGTCAGTGCGAAGTTCGGCGGCCTCGTCAGTTCAAGAACGCCTCGTCATTCGCGTGGGACGCTTCGAACGGACGCTCGTAGCAACTTCGGTAACGTATTATTCGGCGGTTACCATTGCGGCAACTTCAGTCATAAGGAGACGAGATGAGTACTTCGAACCCGGGAAGGCCCACTCGTGAAGAACTGCTCGAACTGATCGACAGCGGTGAGATTGACACCGTCATCATCGCGATCACCGACATGCAGGGGCGCCTTCAGGGCAAGCGACTGGACGCGCGGTTCTTTTCTGACGAGCTCCGATTTGGCGCCGTGGAGGGCTGTAGCTATATCTTGGCTTCCGACGTCGACATGCGAACCGTCGACGGCTTCGCCCTCACGTCGTGGGAGCGCGGCTACGGGGACCTCGCGTTCGTCGCGGACTTCTCCTCGGTGCGTCACGTCCCGTGGCACGAGAAGACCGTCATCGTCTTCGCTGACGTCGAGACCGTTCATGGTGAACCGGTCGCTCCCTCACCGCGTCAGATCCTCCAGCGACAGGTCGACCGGCTCGCCGAGCGAGGATGGATCGGCCTCACGGGCACCGAGCTCGAGTTCATCGTCTTCAACGACACCTACGAAGAGGCGTGGTCGGCGGGCTATCGCGACATGTCACCCGCGAACCTTTACAACGTCGACTACTCGCTACAGGGCACGTCGAGGATCGAGCCCCTGCTGGGCCACATCCGCCGTTCGATGCGCGGTTCCGGCATGATGGTCGAATCGGTCAAGGGAGAGTGCAACTTCGGCCAGCACGAAATCGCCTTCAAGTTCGCCGAATTGGTCGATAAGTGCGACGAGCACGGGCTCTTCAAGTTGGGGGCCAAGGAAATCGCGTCACAGGAGGGCTGCAGCCTCACCTTCATGGCGAAGTACAACGAGCGCGAAGGGAATTCGTGCCACATCCACCTCTCACTACGCGACAGTGACGGTGTGCCGATCTTCGCCGGCAACGAGGCGAACGGATTCTCGACGGTGTTCGAGCACTTCCTCGCGGGCCAGCTGGCGTACGCGCGCGAGCTGTCACTGTTCCTCGCGCCCAACATCAACAGCTACAAGCGCTTCGTCGCCGGGTCCTTCGCGCCGACGGCGCTGCTCTGGGGTCTCGACAACCGAACGTGCGCCTTTCGCGTCGTGGGTCACGGGTCGTCGATTCGATTCGAATGCCGCATCCCCGGTGGCGACGTGAACCCCTACCTCGCCGTCGCCGCACTCGTGGCCGCGGGACTACGCGGCGTCGAGGAGTCACTCCCCTTGCCGCCCGCCTTCGAGGGCAACGCCTACGAGGGAGCGTCGGCCCGAGTGCCGACGACCCTGCACGAGGCGCTCGAACTGATGGACCAGAGCGCGATGGCGCGCGCGGCCTTCTCCGACGAGGTCATCGACCACTACGTGCACGCCGCTCGCGTCGAGGTCGCGGCGTTCGACGCCGCGGTGACCGACTGGGAGCGCTACCGGGGGTTCGAACGACTATGACCACGCAGATCGGCATCATCAATCCGGCGACCGAACAGCAGGTCGCCTCGGTCGCCATGCACGACGTCGAAGAGGTCGACCGCGCGATCGAACGAGCGGCGAGCGCGACCACGTCGTGGCGTCGTGTCACGCCGGCTGACCGCGCACGGCTCCTGCGTCGATTCGCCGACGTCGTTGACGCGCACGTCGAGGAACTAGCCCAACTCGAGGTCGCCAACTCGGGTCACACGATCTCTAACGCGCGATGGGAAGCAGGCAACGTCCGCGACGTCCTGGCCTACTACTCGGGCGCGCCCGAACGTCACTCGGGGCGCCAGATCCCCGTCGCGGGCGGCGTCGACCTCACGTTCTACGAGCCGCTCGGCGTCGTGGGCATCATCGTGCCCTGGAACTTCCCGATGCCGATCGCCGGCTGGGGACTGGGCCCGGCACTCGCCGCGGGCAACACGGTTGTCTTGAAGCCCGCGTCGCTGACGCCGCTGACGGCGATCCGCCTGGCGGAGCTTGGTCTCGAGGCGGGACTTCCCGACGGGGTCTTCCAGGTGGTGCCCGGCGACGGCGCGACGATCGGCCAGCGTTTCGTCACCCACGAGGCGGTGCGCAAGGTCTGCTTCACCGGCTCGAACGCGGCGGGTCGAAAGATCATGGAGGGATGCGCCGCACAAGTGAAGCGCGTCACCTTGGAACTCGGTGGCAAGAGCGCCAACATCATCTTCGCCGACGCCGACCTCGAGAAGGCCGCCAAGAGCGCCCCCTACGCCGTCTTTGACAACGCCGGCCAGGACTGCTGCGCCCGGTCGCGTCTGCTCGTCCAAGAGTCGGCCTACGAGCGGTTCATGGAACTGTTCGAACCCGCGGTCAAGGCCGTGCAGGTGCTCGACCCCGCGAACGAGGCGAGCGAGATGGGACCGTTGATCACCGCCGCCCAGCGCGAAAGCGTTCTTTCCTACGTCGATGAATCAGAAGTCGCCTTTCGCGGCAGCGCTCCCGAGGGGCCCGGCTACTGGATGGCTCCCACGGTGCTCGAGGCGCCGGACCGCACGGGCCGCGCGTACCACGAGGAGATCTTCGGGCCGGTGGTCTCGGTCGTTCGATTCAAGGATGAAGATGACGCCGTCGCGATCGCGAATGAGAGCCCCTACGGGCTCTCCGGATCGATCTGGTCGCGCGACGTCGGCCGCGCCCTTCGCGTCGCGCGCGGGGTCGAGACCGGGGCCCTCTCGGTCAACTCGAACTCCTCGGTCCGCTACTCGACGCCGTTCGGTGGATTCAAGCAGTCGGGTATTGGTCGAGAACTGGGTCCCGACGCCTTGTTGGGATTCAGTGAAGAGAAGAATGTATTCATTTCAACGGAGGAATAATGGGACGTCTGGACAATAAGGTCACGATCATCACCGGAGCCGCCAGCGGCATAGGTCTCGCGACCGCGCGTCGCTTTGCGCGTGAGGGAGCCAAAGTTGTGGTCGCCGACCTCGCCGAAACCGAAGGCAGTGCGCTCGCCGACGAGCTCGGCGGTACGTACGTCAACGTGAACGTCGCCGACGAGGCGAGCGTGCAGGCCATGTACGCGAAAGTCATCAGCGTCTACGGCGGCATCGACGTGCTCTTCAACAACGCCGGGATCTCGCCCGCCGACGACGACTCGATCCTCACGACCGGCCTCGACGCGTGGCGCCGCGTGCAGGACGTGAACCTCACCTCGGTCTACCTCTGCTGCAAGTACGGCATCCCGCACCTGCTCGAGCGCGGCGGCGGTTCGATCATCAACACCGCGTCCTTCGTCGCGGTGCTCGGTTCGGCGACGTCCCAGATCTCCTACACGGCGTCCAAGGGCGGCGTACTGGCCATGAGTCGCGAGCTCGGCGTGCAGTTCGCTCGCCAGGGGATTCGCGTGAACGCCCTGTGCCCCGGACCGGTCAACACCCCGTTGCTGCGAGAGCTGTTCGCGAAGGATCCCGAGCGCGCCGCGCGACGCCTCGTGCACGTGCCGATGGGGCGATTCGCCGAACCGGACGAGATCGCCAAGGCCGTCGTGTTCCTCGCCAGCGACGACTCCTCGTTCATCACCGCGTCGACCTTCCTCGTCGACGGCGGGATTCACGGGGCGTACGTCACGCCGCTCTAGG
>DAIOEY010000121.1:0-1473 GCA_036745995.1 Acidimicrobiales bacterium
AGCGTGGCGACGGCGAGTTCGACAGCTTCTTCGCCGACCTTTCGTGCGAGGAACGCGGAGCCGTCGCGCAGTGACGTCGCGACGTACGAACTCTCTGATCCCTCCTTCTCGCGTTGGAGGATCTTGCGCCACAGCCACGGCGTGAAACAGGACGTCGCCCCGTCGTGACAGGTCGGACCGTCGGCTCGCGCGCGCACCAGCACCGCGTCTTCGTCGCAGTCGAGGATGACTTCAACGACGCGCAACGTGTTGCCCGACGTCTCGCCCTTCTGCCAGAGCTTCTGGCGTGACCGCGAGAAGAAGTGGACCAACCCGCTCTCGCGCGTCAGCGCCAGCGCCTCCTCGTCCATCCACCCCAACATCAAGACGCGACCGGTCTGATCGTCCTGGACGATCGCGGCTCGAAGTTCGTCGCTCATACGCTCTCCCTCATCGTTCGCAGTTTGACGCCGCACCGCTCGATCTCCTGGCGCAGCCCCGCCAATCCGGCGGGATTCTCGTGCACGATGGACGCCACCAGTGCGGCGTCGGCGACGCGAAGGGCGTCGGCGACGTGTTGGGCGCAGCCGGCGCCGCCCGACGCGATCACCGGGATCGAGATGGCGTTTCGCACGGCGGCCGTGAGCTCGAGGTCGAACCCCGTCCGTTGGCCGTCCTGGCGAATGGAGGTCAGCAGGATCTCACCGGCACCGCGACGCGCCGCCTCGACCGCCCACGGGATCGTCGCGGTCGACGTCGCGACGCGACCACCGTGCGTGTGCACGACTCCGTCGCCCGCGTCGATCGCGACGACCACGGCCTGACTGCCGAATCGCTCCGCGATGGCGCTGATGAGTGAGGGATCGGCGAGGGCTGCGGAATTGATTGACACACGGTCCGCCCCGGACTCAATGATGCGCGTCGCGTCATCGACGCTACGGATTCCGCCCCCGACGGTAAAGGGGATGTCGAGCACCTCGGCGACCTGCGCGACGACGGACGTCATGGTGCTGGTGTCGTTCGGCGTGGCCGCGATGTCGAGAAAGACCAGTTCGTCAGCCCCGCCGGCGCTGTAGAACGTGGCGAGTTCGACGGGATCGCCCACGTCGCGCAGTCCGACGAAACTGACGCCCTTGACGACGCGACCGTTGGCGACGTCGAGGCAGGGGATCAGGCGGGCGAGAGGCATTGCTCAAGGAAGTCAAGTCCGGCCGGACCGCTCTTCTCGGGGTGGAACTGCACCCCGAGGAACGAACCACGCCGGACCGCCGCCGTCACGCCGTCCGACGTCGCGACCACGTCGGGGCACTCGGCGGCGAACGAATGGGCAAAGTAGTAGGCGTCGCCCCACGGGTCGACGACCGCCCAACCGAGTCGGGGGACGCGATCGGCGTGCAGACGACGCACGTGGCCCCCGATCAGGCCGAGCCCCACGACGCCACCGTCCTCCTCGCTCGTCTCGAGCGAGAGCTGCAGACCGAGACAGATCCCGAG
>DAIOEY010000121.1:1573-5355 GCA_036745995.1 Acidimicrobiales bacterium
GGTGCCGAGCAACACCGCACGAAGCGCGTCCAGGAGCAGGTTGTCGTCGAGATCGTCACGCACGCTGATCCGCAGCCCGCCGTCATAGGCACGCATCACTATTCCGTAGGGCAACAGCTTTTCGACGAGGTCAGCGGCGTGGTCCATGGGGACGTACAGGAAGTTCGTGTACGAGCGAACGGGCACGAGTCCGAGTTCAACGAGCTCAGTGGTGAGTCGTTCACGCTCGGCGATCTGACCCGTGACGTCCGGCGGCGAGGCGAGCGCCGCCATCGCGAGGGCCGCCGAGAGCGACGAGACGGACAGGGGTGCTTGACGAGAACTGATCACCGCGATCAACTCCGGCGACGCGATCGCGTAGCCGACACGTGCGCCGGCCAGTCCGAACGCTTTGGAGAACGTGCGCAGAACGATCGCGCCGTCGTTCACGCGATCAAGCGCGTCGACGCCGGCGTATTCGGCGTAGGCCTCGTCGATGATGAGCTGCCCGGATACCTCAGGGATGTCGGGCAACTCGCCGGTCGGATTGTTCGGTCGACACACGAAGACGAGGTCGGCCTTCGAGGGGTCGTCGATCACCGTGGCACCCGCCATCAACGCGGCGTAGCGGTACATCGAATAGGAAACCGCGGGCACCGTGGCGATCGTGGCGCCCTCTGCGAAGATGCGCGCGCACAACACGATGAACTCGTCGCTGCCAGCACCGAGTGCGATCTGGTCGAGTGCGACGCCGTGGTACCTCGCAATGGCCTCGCGAAGCGGTTCGTAGCGTCCGCGGTCGTACTCGTTGATATCGGCCAACGCCCGAGCGAGGGCGGCGGGACGGGCACTCGCCGGCGGCGTCGGCGCGACGTTGCCGTCGAATCGCACGATCGATCGAGGGTCGATGCCGACCCGCGCGGCGATGGCTTCGTTCGACGGCGGCCACTGGTAGGCGTCGAGTGCGGTGGGCTTGGTCATCGCCGAGCCGTTGCCTTGTGCATGGGCATGCCCTCGAGTTCGGCCAGCGCTTCGATCGTGGGCGCCAGACGCTCGAGGCCCTCCTTGGTGACGCGCTGGACGGTGACCGTCTTCATGAACGTCTCGAGTCCGAGACCGCCCGTCGACTTCGACCAGCCGCCCGTCGGGAGCACGTGGTTGCCGCCGGTCGCGTAATCGCCGGCGGGCACCGGTGAGTAGGGACCGACGAACACCGCCCCGGCATTGCGGATCCGTCCCGCCAAGGACTCGGCCCGTTCGCCGAGCAACGCCACGTGCTCGGCGGCGTACCCCTCCACTTCGGCGAGGGCCGCTTCGAGGTCGTCACCGACGCGAACGACAAAAGCACGCGAATCAGGTCCGTGCTCCATCTGGGCGTCGAGCTCCTGTTGGATCAGTGCCTCGTCGACACCGTCGTCGGCGACGACGACGATCTCGCTGGGCCCCGCGGGCAGGTCAATGGCGACGTCGCGGCTCACCAAGAGCTTCGCCGTGTTGACCGCACCTCCGCCGGGGCCGACGATCTTGTCGACCGGAGCGATCGACTCCGTGCCGTAGGCCATCGCGGCGATGGCTTGGGCGCCACCAATGGCCCACACTTCCTCGATGCCGAGCAACGCCGCCGCGGCGGCGACCGCCGCCGAGCCGCTCGGTGGCGTGCAGACGACGATACGTTCAACGCCGGCCTCTTGTGCGACGACCGCGGTCATGATGAGTGACGACACCAGTCCCTTGGGCACGTAGATCCCCACGGAACGTAGCGGCGTCCAACGTCGCTCGAGGGTCACGCCCGGCGAGACTTCCATGAACAGATCAGTGGGACGTTGTGCCGCGTGCCAGGTGCGAACCGATTCGGCCGCGGCCAACACGGCGGCCGTGGGAATGTCGCCGTAGGGAACCGCGCGCTGCGGCACCGACGAGGTGGTGCCGTCGAAGCGGCGCGACCATTCGACGAGCGCGGCGTCGCCGCGCTCTCGCACGTCGTTCACGATGTCCTCAATCGAGACGGGCTTGTCGGTCTCTATCGGTCGACTCATGGCACCATCCGTTCTACGGGCAGCGTGAGAATGGAACTCGCGCCACAGGCTTCCAGTTTCGGCAGCAGCGACCAGATGTCCGCCGCCGGCACGAGGGCGTGCACCGCGACAACGCCGGGCGTCACCAAGTCAATGACCGTCGGAGAACCCTTCGTCGGCAGCACCGCGGTCACCTCGGCCAAGCGATCCTTCGCCACGTTCAACAGGAGGTACCTATTGGCTCGGGCGTTGATGACCGAACCGAGCACCATCGTGAGCGTGCGCCGTGCTTCGTGATCGATCGAACCCTGTCGTCCCACCAGGACCGCTTCGGAGTCGAACAACGTGCCGATCGAACGAAGTCCGTTCGTACGAAGCGTGCTGCCCGTCGAGACGAGGTCGATGATGGCGTCGGCGAGTCCGAGCCGCGGTGAGATCTCGACCGAACCCGCGACCTGCACGATCTCGGCGCTGATGCCGCGCTTACCCAGGATTTTGGCCGCCGTGCGAGGGTGCGACGTCGCGATGCGGCGACCCTCGAGGTCCTCGACCCGTGTCGCACTGTCTTCCATCGACACCGCCGCCTGCAGTGAGCACTTGCCGAATCCGAGGCGCAGAAGGACCTCGACCTCGGAGTCACGTTCGTAGATCAGATCGAGACCAGTGATCCCGCAGTCGACGACGCCGTCTTGGACGTACTCGGGCACGTCGTCGGCGCGCACGAAGAGCAGGTCGATATCGGCGTTGCGACAGTGCGCCTGAAGGACCCGTTCGCCAGGCTCTTGGGGATCGACGCCGCTCGCTTCGAGCAGCGACCACGAGGGTTCGCGCAGTCGACCCTTGGAGGGCAGCGCCAGGGAAAGACGACGGTTCACTTCCGGCCTCGCTTCAGCACCGCGCCGTAACCGCCCTCGCCGTAGCGAAGCCAGTGCGCGACGCGGGTCACGGTGGCGGTCGACGCACCGGTACGGCGCGAAATCTCCTGATAGGGCACGGCCGCGTCGACGAGTCGAGCGACCTGAAGTCGCTGGCCCATTGCGTCAAGCTCGTTCGACGTACAGAGGTCGCGCAGGAAGGCGGCAACCTGGATGGGTTGTCGAAGTCGCACGAACGCGGCGACGAGCTCGTCGAAACGAGTCGCCGTCTCCGGGCTGTTCTCGGCGGGAACGATGCGGCCACTGGTCATGCGAATATGGTAGCATGCTACAACGCTACTATGCAAGTGATCCCCGCCATCGACCTTCTCGGCGACTACGCCGTACGCCTCGAACGCGGTGACTACGACCGCGTTCTCTTTCGTCAACCTATCGAGGAGTTCATGGCTCGCATCGTGGCGACCGCTCCCGATCTCATACACATCGTCGACCTCGAGGGCGCTCGATCAGGTGAACTTCGATACTCAGTCGTACGCCGATGCGTCGAGGTCGCCGATGGCATTGATCTGCAAGTCTCTGGAGGCATCCGCTCGATCGAACGCGCGCACGCCGCGCTTCGCGCCGGCGCGACCAGAGTCATCATGGGAACCGCGGTGTGGAGTGAACCCTTCGCGCTCTCGACGGTGGTGAGGGCCCTGGGTGAACAGTTGGTCGTCGCCCTCGACGTGCGCGACGATCAGGTCGAGGTCCGCGGTTGGCTGGCATCGACTGGGTTGCGTGTCGACGAAGCTCTCGAGCGTTGCGTTGACGCGGGAGTCGTTCGACTGCACGTCACCGCTATCGATCGTGACGGCACGATGAGCGGACCGGATATCGCACTCTACGAGCGCGTCTGCTCAAGCGGAATCGCGGT
>DAIOEY010000122.1:0-4088 GCA_036745995.1 Acidimicrobiales bacterium
GGCACGTACCAGGGGGTGTTCCGCAATCCGCTGGCCGACCCGTACCTCCTGGGCGTCGCGGCCGGCGCCGGTCTCGGGGCGACGTTCGCCATCGTCGACCTGGGCGGGGGTATCACGACACCGACGTGGGCACCGCTCCTCGCCTTCGTCGGAGCGATGGCGGCCGTGAGTGTCACCTGGCTCGTGGGGGGGCGGGGGCTGCGATCGAACCCCTCGACCCTGATCCTCGCCGGGGTCGCCGTCTCGTCGCTGCTCACGAGCGCGCAGACGTTCCTCCAGCAGTCCTCGACGAACTCGATCGCGCGGGTCTACATCTGGTTGCTCGGGTCGCTCGCCGCGGCCAGTTGGCATTCGGTGATCTTGGTGCTGCCCTACGTCGCGATCTGTGTCGTGATCTGTGTGGGATCGGGTCGGGCCCTTGACATCATGAGTGTTGGCGAGGACGAATCGAGGTCGCTCGGTCTGCCGGTACGTCGCGTGCGCCTGATCGTCATTGCCGCCTCGTCACTCGGCACGGCCGCCATCGTGTCGGTCGTCGGGCTCATCGGCTTCGTGGGCATCATCGTTCCCCACATCGTGCGACTGCTGGTGGGCACGTCCTATCGGCGCATCCTGCCGATCTCGGTTGTGTTCGGTGCGGCGTTCCTCGTGTTCGCCGACACCATCGCGCGAACGGTGATGGCCCCCTCCGAGTTGCCCCTCGGCGTCGTGACCGCGCTCGTCGGGGCACCCGTCTTCGTCCTCATACTCAGTCTTCGTCGACCGGCCGTGCGATGAGTGCGATCGACCTGCGCGAGCTGAGCGTCCGCGCCGGTTCGGCGACGCTCGTGGACAACGTGACGCTCTCGGTGGAACCCGGTACCTGGTGCACCTTGATCGGGCCCAACGGCGCCGGAAAGACCACACTCGTCGAGACGGTCGCCGGTCTGCGACGTCCGTCTCACGGATCGATCGCGATTCACGGCACCACACTGAGCGAGATGAAAGACCGCGAGCGCGCCCGAAAGGTGTCGCTCGTGCCCCAACACCCCGAGGTGCCCGTGGGCATGACCGTACGGGACTACGTGGCGCTTGGTCGTACGGCGCACCACGGGTTGTTTCGCGCCGCGAGTCCTCAGGATCGGAGCATCGTGGACTCCGTCCTCGGCCGGCTCTCGCTGCGTGACTTCGCTGAACGCGACGTCGTGACCCTGTCGGGCGGGGAGCGTCAACGGATGGTCCTCGGCCGCGCGATGGCGCAGTCGACGATGGTGATGGTCCTGGACGAACCGATAACGGGACTGGACCTGCGCCACCAGATGGAGCTCCTGGAACTCTTGAAGAAGGAAGTCGCCGAGTGCGGCCTGACGGTGCTCGCGACCTTGCACGACCTCACCTTGGCCGGCCAGTTCGCGGACCGACTCGTCCTGCTCGATCGGGGCCGCGTCGTGCTCGACGGCATCGCCGGTGACGTCGTTCGCAGCCCCGCACTGGGGGAGTGTTACGGGATGAATCTGCGCGTCGTCGACGTCGACGGTGCCGACGTCGTGGTGCCGGTGCGATCGTAGAGGAGCGGACGATTCACTTTCCAAACGCGATCGCAGCGCCGTTCGCGGCGATCGCACGGACGGCCAAGTTGTCATATCTCCTAGACTTGGCAAAAGCGATGAAGGGATGCTCGTGCGCCGCACGCGAATCGTTGCCACAATTGGACCGGCTTCAGACAGTGACGAGGTCATCAAGGCCCTGATGGTGGCGGGTGTTGACGTCTTTCGTCTCTCCTTCGCCCACGGCGACATCCCTTCGGGCATCGAGCGCCTGCGTCGCATTCGTGCCCTCGCGCCCGAGCTGGCCATCATGGTCGACATCCCCGGTCCAAAGATTCGCGCGGGATCGTTCGGCACGACGCCGGTGACGCTCACCACCGGTAATCAGATCGAGCTCGTCGAATCCTTCGACGACGCGTCGACGGCGGATCGCATCGCGGTCCAGCGCCATGACGTCCTCGCGCTACTGCGCGTGGGCGACAAGATACACATCGGTGACGGAGGCGTTTCCCTGGACGTCATCCAGTCGGGCAAGAACGCGCGAGCCACGGTCAGCTCCGGCGGATCGGTCATGGGCAAGCCCGGCCTGTCGCTTCCTTCGTCGATTCTGAATGATCGACTTCCCACTGAGGACGATCGAGAGCGCCTCGAGGCGCTTCGCGAGGAGTCCTTCGAGATCCTGGCCGTTTCCTTCGTGCGCTCGGCCTACGACATGGTCTCGACGCGAACGGTGCTGTCGCGCGATGACGTGATGATGATGGCCAAGATCGAGACCTCCGAGGGCGTTGAGAATCTCGACGAGATCATTGCCGTCTCTGACGCCATCATGGTGGCGCGCGGCGATCTCGGCGTGCGTATGCCGATCGAAGAAGTGCCACATCTGCAAAAGGAGATCGTCCGTCACGGCGTGCGCTACGCGCGTCCGGTGGTCGTGGCGACGCAGATGCTCGAGTCGATGACCCACGCGCAGGTGCCAACGCGCGCCGAGGTCACCGACGTCGCCAATGCCGTGCTGGACGGCGCGAGCGCGGTCATGCTGAGCGGTGAAACCGCGATCGGTGACGACCCGGTCGGCACCGTCGTGACGATGGACCGTATCGTTCGTCGGGCTGAAGAGTCCTTCGACTACGCCAAATGGGGAGCTTCCCTGGGTGTCCAGCAGATCGAGAGCAGTGGCGCGAAGTCGACCCGCATCACCGCCGCGGTCACGGGAGCGGCGTGGCGCGCGGCGATGGAAGAGCAGGCTGTCGCCATCGTTGCGTGCACCCGGTCGGGTATGACCGCCCGTGCGATCTCGCGATTTCGGCCCCCGATGCCGATCGTCGCGATTACCCCGAGTGAATCGACCGCGCGTCAACTGCGCAGTTCTTGGGGCGTCCAGGAGATCTTTCTGTCGCCGGCGACTGATATCGACGACCTCTGTGAATTTGCCGTGACACAGATGAAGTTGTCGGGTATCGCCAAATCGGGTGACCCGGTCGTCGTGATGGCCGGTTCCGCCTCAGGCGGCGCCGCGATCACGGACACGGTGCGAATGGTCGTCGTTCCGTAGCCGAAGGGACCGTGCCCGTGCGATCTGCGAACACCACGACGCGTAACGACCGAGACTCTCCTCGCACGCGTCGGGTGAGGAACACGCAACCACGCCGATCGTCGTTGCAGTCGATTACGGCGAGACCAGGCGGTAGCCCACACCGCGCACGGTCTGGATGAGCGGCTCTAACCCGGAAATGTTGAGCTTCTTGCGGAGATAACTGACGTACACGTCGACGATGTTGTTGCCGGGGTCGAATCCGTACTCCCAGACCTCGTTGAGGATGCGCGCACGCGAGAGCAAGTGGGTTGGATGGCGCATGAAGAGCTCGAGCAGCGCCCACTCACGCGGCGCGAGATCGATGCGACGTCCCGCGCGCCAGGCGATCTTGGTGAGCAGATCCAAACGGAGGTCGCCGACGACAAGTTCGGTCGTGGCCGCCTGGGACGGACTTCGCAGTGCCGCGCGGATTCGTGCGAGGAGCTCGGCGAACGAGAAGGGCTTGGTGACGTAGTCGTTGGCCCCGAGCTCGAGGCCGCGCACCTTGTCCGCGATCTCGGCGCGGGCGGTCAAGACGATCACCGGGAGCGCCGTGTCGCGCTGGCGAAGGAGGCGCAGCACGTCGTCGCCCGACGTGCCCGGGAGGCCGAGGTCGAGGAGCACGAGGTCGAATTCCTCGACACTCGAAGAGAGGAGCCGAATCGCCTTGTCGCCGTCAGACGCGATTGCGGTCGCGTAGCCCTCGGCCTTGAGACCCTTCACGAGGAATGAGACGATGCCGGCGTCGTCTTCAACGATCAGGATTCGCATGCTCAGAACTCCTCAGATACCCGGATCCGGGCCCTCGGCAGCACGATAGTCACGCGTGCTCCTCCGAAGGCCGACGTCCCAATCTCGAGCCACCCTCCGTGGCCCTCGGCCACCGCCTTCACGATCGCGAGGCCGAGACCCGATCCGTCACGGTCGCGCGCGCCCGGGCGACTGAAGCGTTGCACCGCGGCGGCTCGCTGGTCCTCGGGTATCCCCGG
>DAIOEY010000122.1:4188-5334 GCA_036745995.1 Acidimicrobiales bacterium
GAGTCGAGGAAGTCTGGCTCCATGGCGCGCCCGAGCATGAGGAGCCGCTCGACGACGGCGCGGGTGTGGTCGAGTTCATCGATGACGAGATCGAGCGTTTCTCGTACTTCGTTGGGATCGTCGACGCCGTTGCGCCCGAGGACTTCAAGGTGTCCACGGGCTACCGTCAGTGGAGTCCTCAGTTGGTGCGAGACGTCCGAGAGCAGCCTGCGTTGCGCGGTCATCGCGGACTGGACGCGATCGAGCATCGCGTCGAAGGTTCGCGCGAGTTCCCCGACTTCGTCATTGCTTCCCTGGTCACCAAGGCGTCGCTCCAAGGTCCCACTACCAATCTCGTCCGCGGTTGTCGTTATGCGCCCGACCTTGCGGAGCAGTCGGCGCAGCAAGACGAACGTGCTCAAGACGCCGGCCAAGAGAGCGATCGCCCCTTCGGCGATGGAGAGCAGGATCTCTCGGGAGCGCTCCTTCGCGAACGCGCTCAGGTCGCTCGTGGCGATGAAGGTTCCTACCACCTTGTTCCCGGCGACGATGGGCGCGCCGACCAACTCGGTGGGGTGTCCGTTGATCACTGTGGCGACGACGATCGTGCGGTTCGGCGGACGTTGTAGCCACCGTCGCACGAGGGGACTCGCCAGTAGCGGCCCCGAGCCGGGCGTCGTGAGGCGGTTGGACTTCGTGAAGTCGATGACGACGACGTCGCCGGCGGCGAGAGCGTGATTCCTCAAGAAGTCGGCGGCGAACGCTTCGAGGCTCGGGGGCTGCAACTTCAGTGCCTGGCGCTGGAATTCTGACAGTTCGACGCCGATGCTCGAGGCGGCGACTGTTTGGTAGCTCGAGGTGAAGTTGCGGATGAAGACGGCCACGACCGCGCCGAGCACGAGCGCGAGAATGAGGGAGTTGAGGATCGCGAGACGTCCGGCGCTCCCGAACCGCGTCAGTAGTGGTCTCGACCCCACTACGTGCCGTCGATGCGTTTCATGGGCCGCGGGCCGCTGGCAGTCACCTCTTCACCGGCACGTCGTGACCATGTCTGATTCAGCGACGCCCGCCCGACGCGACGGCGCGCACTTTGCTCCGGTCCATCCCGGTTAGTTGTCGGCACTCGTCAACGGGATGCTGGACGAAGTGGCTCCGGTCTTGGTCTCG
>DAIOEY010000123.1:0-5317 GCA_036745995.1 Acidimicrobiales bacterium
AAGAGCACCAGAGCGCCGTACACGTTCAACAGCAGGCGCATCTGCTTCGCCAGATGGCTCCGAGCCGGGAGCGTTCGCGCCGTCGCGAACGTGAAGAATGAGCACAGCGTGAAACCCAGCGTGTACGGGACGGCGGTCTTGACGTGAATGCCGTAATTGCTCAGCCCCCCTTCGTTCCACTTGAGGACGAGACCGGGATGCAGTGCAATGCACAGAGCCACGAAGCTGAGCAGGCAGAGTTGGCTAAAGGCGATATACGCACCAGCACGAGTTCTCACGTCTCGAAGTGTATTTTCGTTCCCGCGTCGTGCGGACCCGTGTACGACGGCCGAGAAAGTCAATTTCTCCGAACCGACCATTTCGGGACTGCTCACTCGAGTTCAGCTCCGAGTGACGATTCATTGCGTCAGACGAACCGTGAAGAAGGTCTCGGGGTACCCCCCGAACTGTCCAGCGGGCTTCAAGAAACTGGTGACGATCTCGTGCGTGAAGGACAAGGCTCTGAAGAGAATCACCGGAATTTCTCCCACGTGCCCGCAGGGTTACAAGAGGCACTAGCCAACGATGTGCGGCTCGAGTCGGTGAACGCTCCCAAGAACCGGTGACGCGTCCTCATCTGCGTTCAGAGCACGCCGTCGAGTGCCTCGGTTGGAGTCGCACGAACGGGTCGACCGACACCGAATGATCACTGCTTCATTCTTGTGAGAACGTTCGACGGATCGATTCGGGCGCACGTAGAAGATAACTGTCGATCAGCAGTGATTCGAGCAGCCTCTCCTCGACGTCGCCGAGCAACACGAGCACGGCGTCGTGTCCGTCGTAGTGCGACGCGGTGAACACGGAGCCATCGCTCTCAGCGAGCAGGAACTTCTTCTCATCGGGTTCACAGAACACGACGAGTACCTCGGCGTCGCCGACGTCGGCCTTGGAGGAATCGCGAGGCCCCCACAGGCGACAGAAACTCTTGCCCTTCACCTTGAGAGCAGGTGTCCCGTACGAAGTGGACACCGTCACGCTTGGCAGATTCGCGCACAGTCGCACGACGTCGTCGAAGGTGGCCATGAGAACTCACCACTCGCCTTGCTTCAATGTCAAGCGGCGTCCTGCTGCGATACTTGAGCGCTGATCGTGGGTTTGGTCACGAAGTCGTGTCCGACGACGGGAGCGCTCGCGGTGACCGGCGTCGGCGACGGATCGGCGTTCAAGAACGAAGCAAGCACCTCACCAAACAGCGTGGTGAGTGTGACGCGGGATTTTGGATCGACCATCGCCTCCGCTCGTCGATCACTCATATCGACGATCTCATCGACCTGTTCGATCCCCATCATGTTGACGAGCATGTTCACCAACCTCCCCTCACCGCCGGCATGGCACCGGTCGGCACCCACGGCATGGCCAGCAGTGGGGAACCGCAACGCTGACTGATTCGATTCGTGCAACCATCATTACCTGCACCCATTCAGATTTTACGCCAAATAGGTCGCTGAACGCGGCATACATTGAGATGCATAGTCGACGCATCTTCCGGCATCTATATTGGCGATCTCGACGCCGCGGACTTGCTTCATCTCTAGTAGTTGGGCGCCTTTACGTCGAGGTTGGAGATCACCCGGACGTGGGAAGATCGATCAATTCGAAGACCGTTGCTTCTTCAATACCTCAATATGACCGGAAACGAGGGCGCTCAGGCGAGAGTGGCCCAGAACTCCTCCAGTATCGCAGCGCTGCCTTCAGGATCGCTCAACATCCACCAGTGGCCCTGGTCGGGGACCAAACGCGTGGTCGCACCGATCCGATCGCTCATCGCCTCCACCTGTTCCAGGGTTCCCGCGTAACTGTCAAGTTCCGCCTTCAGCACGAGCCCGGGTCGACTCCCCGCGGTGCTGATATCCCTACCCCACTCGACCATCGCTGGCTGCGCCGCCGATCGGTAGAGGGCCAACGCGCATCGCGCGTACTCGTCGTCGATCGACGCGACGACCTGCGCGGCGACGTCGCCGGGGAACCCCAGTGACATGAAGAGCTCCCCGGTGAGTACGTTCACCACCATCTCCTCGTTCGCGTCGGGCAGTTGCATGAACCGAGCGAAGTCGTGCCACTGGTAGTCCGGGTGAAAGACACCGAGGATGTCACAGACCCAACTCCTGACCAGATCAGGTCGGGCCGCCACCGCCGCGACCAGAAGCCCGCCTCCCCAGTCGTGTCCGACGACGTCGAGCCGTCCGTGGAGGGAGAGCGCCGCGAGCTCTTCGCTCAACCACGCCAGGTAGTCCTCTTTGGTCGCGGTCCAACCCGACGGCGCCGCGCAGCCGAAGCCGGGCAATTGGAGCGTGACGACCTCGCTCGACGTCAGGCGCTCACTGAGCGGACTCCAGATGGCGGGTGTCTCTGGAAAACCGTGAATCAACACGACGGTCACGATGGCCATCCTTTCCAGCCGACGATGGCGTTGCTCATTCGTCGACGATCGCGGCGTACGCTGCGGTCAGGAAATCGGCAGCGATGTTCGGGGGCCGCGGCGAGATCCACGCAGCGTTCGTCAGAAGGATCGTGATCATCTCCTTACTCGGGTCGTTGCGCCAGATCGTCCCGAGCCCTCCGTCCCAGCCGTACTGACCGACCGGTGCCGACGGCGAGTCCCGTCGCGTCGAGACGCCGACGCCGAATCCCCAACCCTTGGCGTCAAAGGTGTCGGGGAAGAAACCCGACACGGACTTTTGCTGAGGTGTCAACTGGTCACTCGTCATTGTCTCGACCGAGGACCTCGAGAGCAGGCTCGCACCGTTGGCCAACAGCATCTGGGCGAAGGCGAGAAAGTCGGCCGCGGTCGACACGAGCCCGGCCCCGCCCGAAGGGAACGACGGTGGCGTACTCCACTGACCCGTCGGTTCGTCATACAGCTCGAGCGCGCCCGACACCGGGTCGGTGGTGTAACTCGTGACGAGTCGGCCGACCGAGTCCGATGGGACGGCGAAGTCCGTGTCCTTCATCCCGAGGGGGTCAAAGATCCGCTCGCGCAGGAACGCGGGTAACGACATGCCGCTGGCCCGGGCGATCAGCACGCCGAGCACGTCGGCACCGGTGTGATACATCCAACGCTCGCCGGGCTGGTACATGAGGGGTAGCGTCGACATCCGACGCATCCATTCGTGGGGCTCCGGCGGCTGCGCTGGCGCCGGTGGCCCGACACTCAAGGCCAATGACGCCGCGAGGTCGTTGAGCGGACTAGGCCCGAAGTGGGCGCCGAATCCCATCCGAAAGGTCAGCAGATCGCGCACCGTAATCGATCGATCCGCTGGCACCGTGTCGTCGATGGGACCTTCGATGTGGCGCACGACGCGCCGGTCGCTCAGTTCAGGCAGCAGTCGCTCGACTGACTCGTCGAGTCGGAGCACGCACTCCTCGATGAGGATGAGCGTGGCCACGGCGGTCACCGGTTTGGTCATCGACGAGATACGAAAGATAGCGTCCTCGCAAAGGGATGACCGTCGTGCGTGGACGACGAGCCAATGACGTCAACGTGGACCTCGCCCTTGCGGGTGACGAGCGACACGAGGCCCGGCGCCGCACCGCGCTCGACGTGAGTTTGAAGGACGTCGTGAAGGCGAGCCAGTCGCGGCTGGGAGAGTGGTGTCGTGCCAGCCATGAGTCGAAATAGTACCGCCGCCGATTTGGCCCGACCACCTTCAATCGACGCGCGAATCGACCCGTGGCATTCCGGGGCGACCCGCGATCCGGTTGGCGTGGCAACGTCTCTCGCGGCTCGCGCGAACTGGGCGGCCCGAGCCACGAGAGACGTCAGGATGATTCGAGAATCATGCGGCAATGCCGAGGCGCAGTCAGTTATCCGCCGGCCACAGCCGCACGAAACGACGCCTCACCCTTGCGGCGGTCGGGCCCGACGCCCACACCAATCGTTGCCCCGATCGCCTTGTTCGCATCGGCCTTCTGGGAACGCACGGCGATGGCCAGAGGACCGAATATCACCGCCAACGCGAGCGGCACCATGAGCACACTGCCCAAAATGAGCGTAATCATCTCTATCTCCTTCTTCTTCTAGAGCCTGAATCACTTTCAAGCTGCTACCGAAGATACGGAGTCCGTCTTAAATCTCTTGAAGTGTGGGCTCAAGATCTCCGAAGAGTTCGCGAGAGACCCCAACGACGCGGGTACACGTGCGCCAGCGCACTACGAAGATCCGAGGCCTGTCGCCTCTATTCGTCTCCGACCGCGGCTTGCAGCAACGCCAGATCGAGTTTGTGCATTGCCAACATCGCCTTCATCGCGCGCTGTGCCCTCGCGGGATCCGGGTCGCCCAGGTACTTGCCAAGTTCCGTGGGAACGATCTGCCAGGAGACGCCGAAGCGATCCTTCAGCCACCCACACTGACCCTCCTGCCCACCGTCACTCAACAGCTCCCAGTAATGGTCAACCTCGTCCTGGGTTGCACAATTGACGCGAAGCGAGATCGCTTCACTGAACGTCACGTCGTCGCCGAAGTTGACGGCGGTGTACTCCTGACCGTCGAGAACGAAATCCACCGCGAGCACCGTGCCGGCCGGCATGGGACCGGCTTCGTTGTAATAGCCCACGTCGCATATCTCCGAATTCGGGAACACCGACACGTAGAACTCCGCCGCCTCGTAACTCTCGCTCTTGAAAAGAAAACTGGTGGTGATTCGTGTCATGAAGTCTCCCGCCGCGTAGTGACGTCGTCATTGTAAATCCGACACCGGCAGCGCGCTCTGGCAATTTCCGAAGCCGGTCAGTGGACGCGTCACGGTTGCTCTGACGGCGAAGTCCTGGCGCTACCCTTTAGAAGCCAGCCAGCGAGGAAGGCTCGTCAGACGCCCGTGAGAGCCATGACCGCGCGATCGGCGGCTGCTCGAACCCGAAGAACCGGGTCACGTCGCAAGTGGACGACAGTCTCAAGGGCATCATCCACGTGGTGGCGCGCCACCACCTTGGCCGCCATCTCTCTCACTCGCCAGGACGAATGCGCCATAGCGCGAACGGTCTCCGTCGTCGCGACCTCATCCCACACGTGCAACAGCCCGCGAACTGCCCAGACGCTCGGCCAGTAACCGTCGCGTCCACCGTCGCGTCCTTCAAGGATGCCGACGCCGTGCTCGCCCCCGAGAACGACGATGAAGTCGTCGTCGACTTCTGCGCCACGTAGAAGATCGACGCACCCCTTGACCACGGCCGCCCTCCCCCGCTCCGCGCATTCACGTTCGAGTCGTTGGTTCGGCGTCATTTCCACGATTCTCGCAGTGACGTCGTTCTCACGCAGGCAAACTCCAACTGAGTCGAATTT
>DAIOEY010000124.1:0-3382 GCA_036745995.1 Acidimicrobiales bacterium
TGGCTCCAATCGGTCCGCGGGCACGTGAAGAGCCCGTAGCACTCTTCGATGATGGCGTCGTAGTTGACACGCCACCCGACGAAATCGCTCCACGCCGCGTCGCGATCGTCCACGAGGGGGACTCCGGAGAGCTCGAGACGCTCGAGAACGATGTCGAAGTCAGCGCGCGAGATTGAGATCGGCATCGACCGGTCCACGACGACGGGGTACGGAATCCGAAAGTAGTCAGCCACGCGTCGAAGTGTGAGCCATCCCGCTCGAATGCACATTCCCGCCGTCGGCGAGGGCTCGTAATCGACGACGGCGTTGAAGAGCGCCGCGGCGTCCAGGACCGTCGCCGCCGCTCCGATCCACGTCTGGTCCGGCGTCGAAGACCGGTAGTAGTTGAGGATCGTCAGCGTCGTGTGGGTTTCGCCGACCTCGATGAACCACTGCTCCCACTCGCGCCAGAGCTCGTCGAGATATTGGTACGAGTCGACGCTTTGGGCTATCTCGAGCACACCCCAGGGCGTCGACGGCGAACCGGATCGAACCGTCAGGCGCGAGACGGAGATCTCGCGACGCTGAAACGCGGCGTAGAGCGTCGGGATGAAGGAGATCAACAACGCGAGCAGCGTGAGTCCGACGCCCGCCTCAACGAAACCGAGCGTGACCTCGCCCGCGCCGCGTCCCGACGTCGTTCCAAGGGTGAGGAGCGATGATCCCGACGTCTCGAATGCGCGGGCGAAGGTGGGCACGCCGCCGGCGACAAAGCCGAGGGCGAACGCGAGGAGCGTGAGGATGAGCCACAGCGCTTGATACGTCAAGAGAACGACGGAGGCGTAGAGCGAGAGGATCTGGTCCTTGCCGCGGTACGAACCCTTTGATTTTGCGATGAGACGAAAGACCCAACCGACCGCCTTGGCGACCACTCGGCTCAATCGAACGCTGGCGACCCTGGGCAGGAGGAAGGTGCGGATGGCGGCGTCGAGCACGAGCAGTAACAACGACAGACCGACCAGGCCCGACACGACGCGCAGCCAGACCGCCATCTCAGTGCGCTCCACCAATCTTCAATGCGGACCAAGCGAGTCCGTCAGTTGAGGACGGACGGTCGAGGTGGGAACAGCGGAGTGTCAAGAAGGCGAAGTATAGGTGCGGGGGTTCTGCGCAACTAAGAACCCCGTAGCTCGACGCGAGGCGCAGTGTTCGCCCATCACGAAGGTCGTACGGCGCGGATTGTCGTGTCGCGCCTTCGTTGGTGGCGATCGCAATCGATCGCACCCTATCCATCGCCGAGTCGACGTGGAGTACTAGGAGCGAGCGCTCATTTCGAGGTTCGCTTCGACCGTGTCAAGATGCGCGGCCATCGCGTCGTGTGCCGCGCGACCATCGCGGTTGCGAAGCGCCATCGCGATCTCACGGTGTTGCGCGCAGTAGTGCAGGCGACGCTCGGTGGTGTCACCGCGTCGCTTCAGGTTTCCCCAAAGCTCGCCCTGACGTGCGACCTCGACGAGAAGGTACATGCGCAACAGAAGCGCGTTGTGCGCGGCCAGTATCAGACAACGGTGAAAGGCGAGATCCCACATCTCGAACTCGTCGTAATTCGACGTCTGTTCGCGACCCTCGAGGCAACGCTGCATCTCCTCGAAATCCTTCTCGGTCGCCTGGGACACCGCCAGGTACATCGCGGCGGGTTCAATCAGTTGGCGAACGGCCATCACGTCCGCGGGACCGACGTCCTTTAGAGCAGACGAGGGACTTACCAAGCGGAGCGTCGAGTTGTTCGTCTCGATATCGGGATCGAGACGCAGGTACGTTCCTCTTCCCACCTCGCGCGAAACGACACCGTCAGCTTCCAAGAGTGACATTGCGTTGCGTACGGTCGAACGGGTGAGGCGAAGCGCTTCGGCGAGGTCACGTTCTGTCGGCAGCCGACTTCCCGCCACGAGTCCGTTGTGAGCCGCGTCACTAAGGACAGCCTCAGCGACGCTGCGAATCCTGTCGAGGGAAGTACTTTGCACTTCGACCCTTTCCGTTAGAAACCTACGTCTGGAACTTACGCGCCCAATCGTACCAATTGAAACAATATTAGTCGAAAAAATTTCAAGATTTTTTTGCCCCGCGCGATTGACTGTGTTTACTGGGTCGTCTAACATTCTCCCAATTCAATAAATCAGACCAATTCAACCATATTGGTCATGGTGGGGGGTAATTGTAATGAGGTTTGCAACGATCAGGACGAGTCAGGGGCTCCGGCTCCATGTTCGCGCCAACGACGGCTACGTGGATCTGGCGGCAGCTTCTGGCGACGAGTCACTGGTGAGCCTCGACGGATTGATCGCCGGTGGCAACGCGGCACTCGCGGCTGCGAAGAGCGCAGCCGATGGAAGTGGCACGGAGTTCAGCGGAAAGGAATTCGCCGCCTCGGCTCCGAACCCTCCTCGGATTCTCTGCCTGGGTGTGAACTACGCCGACCACGCCATCGAAGGTGGACGCGAAGTTCCGACCTGGCCCGAGTCGTTCGTCCGCGGTAGCGGCAGCGTCATTGGAGCGTACGACGACCTGGTGAAGCCCGCTCTGTCGGAGCGCTTCGACTACGAAGCCGAACTCGCCGTCATCATCGGCAAGGGCGGGCGCTACATCAAGGCCGCTGACGCGATGGACGCCATCTTCGGCTACAGCGTCATGAACGACGGGTCTGCGCGTGAGTGGCAGCGTGCGGCGACGCAGTGGACACCCGGCAAGAACTTCGAGGGCACGATGCCCATCGGTCCCGACGTGGTCACGACGGACGAAGTCGACGTCACGAACCTCGCGATCTCCTCGACGCTCAACGGACAGATCATGCAGTCGGCGAGCACCGCGGACATGATCGTCAGCGTCGCGAGGGCCGTCGAGTACTTCTCGTCGTTCACCACCTTGCGACCCGGTGACGTCATCGCCACCGGTACGCCGGGCGGTGTTGGCTTTGCTCGGACACCGCCGGTGTGGCTATTGCCCGGTGACGTAATTGAAGTCACGGTTGAAGGAATCGGCACGATCACGAATCACGTCGTCGCCGAAGAAGGCGCACCAGCGGAATGGCCTTGGATGCCGTTGGGTGCCAAGACATCGACGTTTTAAGTCATTAGAGTCTGCACTTTGCAGTAATTCATAACAACAAGTAATGGGGGGAATATATGAGGGATATAGCTCTGACACGGCGGGGAGACTCCGTCGTGGCTCGAACGAGGCTTCGCCTGACGGTGTTGTTGGCCTTGATGGCGCTGGTGGCGATGACCATCGGTCTGCCCGGCTTGACGTCGAAGGCGGGTGCGTCGTCCAAGGGCAGCATCACGATCGCTGCGGTGGCTCCGTTTACCGGTGCGGACGCGGCTCTTGGGCCGAAGTACCAGACCGC
>DAIOEY010000124.1:3482-5273 GCA_036745995.1 Acidimicrobiales bacterium
ACGACGTTCCAGACCGAGGCTCAGGCCATCGTCACGGCGAAGCCCGACGCCATCTTGATGGAGGCATTGGGCGCGGCCGGAGTGGCGTTGCTCACCGAGGTCTACGCGTTGAACGGCAACAAGATGATCCCCGTGATCGGCACGTCGGCAATGATCGACCCGGTCTTCTTCTCTGGTGTCACGACGGGTCCGATCGGCGTTCAGAACTTCATCAAGGCCTTCGACGCGGACAACCAGACCGTCAACTTCGGTGGACCGGCGTACCCGCTCTACAAGAAGCTGGTGCTGGCCCAGTCCGGGAAAGTCAAGGGCGTGCCGAACTTCCAGGGACTGCTCACGGCCAACGGGACCGTCCACCTGTACGACGGGATCAACCTGGCGGCCTTGGCGATGGTCATGTCGAACTCGACAACTGGATCGAAGTACAAGGGTGACATCTTGAAGATTGCCCAGGGTGTGAAGGGCGCGGTCAACGTGTCGTCCTACGCCGCTGGCATCAGGGCCCTTAAGGCTCACAAGAAGATCCACTACGTCGGAGTCGGCGGTTCGTACCAGTTCGACAAGTTCCAGACGGCGTTCGGTCCATTCGAGGACGATCAGTTCCTGGCCGACGGGACGACAGTTGCTTCCGGAGCTTCGCTCGGCTACTGCAACTTGACGACCTGCAAGGCCAAGCCGTAAGGAGTTGATGTAGTAACACGGCCACGGCTGCGAACCTGTTTCGTGGCCGTGGCCGTGCCTCCCACGGGGCGATTGGCGCCTCGTGGATATAGAGCCCCGCAAGGGGCGCCCCCCAGATCAACTGTTGAGAAGGATTGCCAATCGTGAGTGTCTTTATGTCGTCGTTCGGGTTTGGCCTGATCACCGCGGCCGTTCTCGCCATCGCCACCGTGGGTTTCACGATGCAGTTCGCGGTGACGAACGTGCTGAACCTGGCGTACGGATCAGTGATGATCAACAGCGCGTTCGTTTCGTACTACCTCAACGTCCACGGGATGAACGCCTGGATCACGCTGGTCGGCGCGGTCTTTACCGGCTCAGTGGTCTCTTGGGCCCTTAACCGCTTCATCTTCACTCCGTTTCAACGGCGGAACCTCGCCCCGATAACCGTCGTCATCGTCGCCTTGGGCGTCGACTTGATCGGCACCTTCGGACTCCAGGCGCTCGTCGGGGGCAACTACGTCTCCTTTCGCCTGTCACCGGGTTCGGAATATCACTTTCTCGGCATGATCCTGAGCGGCCTGCAGCTCATCATCCTGGCAATCTGCGCGGTCGTCTTGGGACTTGTCCACTGGGTGCTCAAGTACACGCGGCTCGGAAAGGCCATGCGCGCCACCTCGGCCAACCCGAATCTGGCGCGCAACAGCGGGGTCAAGGTGCAACGGGTCATCTCGACCACGTGGCTGATCTCGGGAGCGCTCTGCGGACTCGCCGGGGCGGTCTTTACGATGAATACCGGAGTCTTCGAGGCGACCAGCGCGCAGTTGTACATCGTCTTGTTGCTCGCCGCGATGTTTCTCGGTGGTCCGGGCGAACCCTACGGCGCGATGTTCGGCGCTCTGACCATTGGCCTCGCCACCGAGATCAGCGCGGCCTATGTCAATCCGCAGTACAAAGAGGTCTTTGCCTTCCTGGTCCTGCTCGGGATGTTGACATTCCGACCCTACGGCATCTTTGGAAGCGAGAAAACGAACTGATGAGCGCATGGGCCTTCTACCTCACCACCATCATCGTCTACGGTGCCGTCGACGCCATGGCCTGCCTGGCGCTCAACTACGAGTTCGGTTTCGC
>DAIOEY010000125.1:0-1582 GCA_036745995.1 Acidimicrobiales bacterium
GGCGACGCCACTTCGATCGCGTACGCGAGCCGGATGGCGCCGTGAAACCCGGCGCCGCCGATGCCGGGTAGCAGCACCGGCAGGTGAGATCGCAACGTCGCGTCGACGCCGTCGTCGTTCACGCAACGAACGAAGTAGTCACGCAGGTCGGGCGCCGCAGTGCTCTCGCCGATCGCCGAGCGCCATGTTGATCGCTCCAATCGGTTTGACACGTCGCCCAGTGGAGCGATTCGGGTGGCGTACTTCGCAGCGAAACGCTGCAGTTCGGCTTCGTCCGCGCCGAGATGCGCCTTGGCGACGAGGGCCATCGGCAGGTGATTCGTCAGTCCTCGGATCGTCGTGGGCTCCGTCGCGAGCTCGTCGTCGAGGAGGCGTTGCAGCACCGACGCGTCGTTCGGACCCATGGCGGTGACGTTACCCGGCGAGGGGACGAATTCGACGAGTCTCAGACCCAGCCGGCGATCTGCGCGTGACCCTCCGTGGCGACGCGCTCGAAGACCGCGCGGTCGTAATCGTAGGGCGAGTCGGCGACCGGCCAGTGGACGACGAGTTCGTCAAAACCCATGGCCCGATAGCGACCGGCCCAGTCGATGAACGCGTCGAACGACGCCAGTGGTTCCTCGCCGCCTTCGAAGTCGAGGAGTAATCGCTGCATCGAGGATGCCGCTCGTCCCTGGCGCTCCAATTCTTCGTTCAGTTTCGTGACTCGGGTCGCGACCTCTTCTGACGTGGACCGGTCGGACGATCCTGCGGCGCTGCCAATGCTCACCCAGCCGTCGGCGATCTCGGCGCAGAGCGCCAGGCTCTTCGGTCCGAGTGCGCTCATGATGAGGGGAGGGCGGGGCGACTGGACCGGTCCGGGGTACTGACGAGAGTCGACGACCGGATAGAACGGCCCGTCAAGCGTGCTCACCTTTTCGCGTAGCAGCTGGTCGAGCGCGCGGGTGAACTCCTCGAACCGGCGGTGGCGCTCGTCGGTGCTCCAGGCTTCGTGGCCGAGGACCGTGGCGTCGAATCCTCTGCCCCCTGATCCGATACCGATGATGGAACGACCGTTCGATATGTCGTCAAGGGCCAAGAGGTCTTTGGCGAGGACGAGTGGATGTCGGAAATTTGGCGTCGTCACCAACGGGCCGAGTCGGATGGAGTTGGTGGTGGTCGCCGCCGCGACCAGCGTCGGCACCATGGTGAACCACGCCTTGTCGCGAAAGCTGCGCCACGACAGGTGGTCGTAGGTGTAGCCCGCGTAGAGACCGAACTCCTCCGCGCGCGCCCAGTGCGGTCGTACCTCGGACCAACGCGGCGTCGGCAGGATGACCACACTCAGTCGCATCGGGCCATGTTACAAATGCCGACGTCGGCGTCCGCGTGCGAGCGGCTCGGACGAGCAGTCTCGTATGGAAGACTTCGAAAATGGTTGACGTCTGTTACTCCTGCGCGCAGACCCAGAACGGCGTCGAGACGATTCGAGAGAACATCTGGGCAGCGCCGGGCTGGCGCGTCGCGCACTCGTTCAACGCGAGTTTGGCCGGTTGGCTCGTCGTCGTTCCCGATCGGCACATTGAATCGCCCGACGAGATGA
>DAIOEY010000125.1:1682-5260 GCA_036745995.1 Acidimicrobiales bacterium
CGAACCGCGTGAAAGACTGGTGCCATGGCAATGCGTGAGGAGTGCAAGCACTTTCAGAGCCGAACCTACAAGTCGGGCGAGGTGGCACGATTCTGCGTACTCGGTAACGCCCCTGATCAACCCTGGTCGTGTCCCGAGAACTGTCCCACCTACGAACGCCGATTTGCCGACGTTGGCTGGGTGCACGGTTCGCTCGTGAAACCACCCGTCGAGAAGGCGCCTGAATCAGACGTGCCAGTCGAGCAGCGTCGCGAGATCCTCGACAAGGCCAGTGAGATCGTCAACGCCGTGGCGCCCGAGATGTTCGAGGAACGTCGCCGTGAACTCGACGAGATCGCCAAGCGAGACAACCGCGGCTGGAAGTTCTGGCGCCGCTAGCTTCCAGTGAAGACCGGTGGACGCCGCTCGATGAACGCGGTCATCGCTTCGCGCAAGTCATTGCTCTGTAGGTACATCGTGTTCCAGCGCGCGACGAACTCGAGTCCTTCGTCGATGGTCTTTCCGTCGTTGGCCGCCAACACCGCCTTGGTGCCACGCACGGCGAGCGGGGAGTTGGCGGCGATCTCTCGGGCGAGGGTGTAGGCGGCCGCGAGTACGTCGTCGGCGCTCTCACCCTCCACTGAATTGATGAGTCCGATCTGTGCCGCCCTTTGGGCGTCGATGTCCTTGCCGGTGAAGGCCAGCTCGGCCATGTGGCCGGCGCTGATGATCCGGGGGAGTCGCTGCAGGGTCCCAAGGTCGGCGACGATGGCGACCTTCGCCTCGCGCACTGAGAAGACCGCGTTCGCGGCACCGAGGCGCACGTCGCACGCACTGATCAGGTCGACACCGCCGCCGATGCAGTAGCCGTGGACGGCCGCGATCACCGGGATCGCCAACGACGCGATCGAGGTCACCGAATCCTGCATCGTGCGCACCGCCTGGTAGAGGTTCGCGTTGCTCGTCGCCGTGGAGGTACCGCCGCCGTCACCCGACAGTGCGCCGCCCATCTCCTTCAGATCGAGGCCCACCGTGAAGTGGGGTCCCTTGGCGGCGATGACCAACACGCGCACCGAGTCGTCGGCGGCGACGGCCGCGGCCGCCTTGGGCAGGTCGCGCCAGAGGGCGCTGCCCATCGCGTTGCGAGCCTCTTCTCGGTCGAGCCACAAGGTCGCGACGTGACCGTCTACTTCGAGCGCGAGCACTTCGGACGTGAACACCATGACCTCCTTGTCGCTGGCCAGCCTACGTCCGCGCCGCTGAGCCATCGAACCGCGCCGTTACACTGCCTAGGTCCTCATTATCTATGAAACTCTTCGCTGATTCAGCCTCTTCCTTCATTGCCAACCGGCCCGACGCGGCCGCGCGCCTCGTCGCCTGGTCGGACTTCGAAGCGGTGGGACTGCCGACCACGAGCGACGAGGTGTGGCGCTACGCCCCCCTTGGTGACCTCAATCTCGACCGTTTTCGCGTGGCTGCAGAGCCCGATCGGTTCGCCGACTCGGAGTTCGCGAACGAGCTTCGTGCCCGCGCCGGGCTCGTCATTCGTGTGGTCGACGGCTTCCTCGTCGACGCCGGTGAACCGCTGGAGGGTGTCGCCGTCGAGTCGGTCGAATCGGCGTTGTCGCTCAGTGGCGAGACGTTCGTTAGTCGCTACACGAACGACACGTTCGCACTGCTCAACGCGGCACTCGCCCCTTCTTCCACCGTGATTCGAGTGGCGCCGGGCGTCAACGTCGAAAAACCGATCGTGGTACTCAACGTCACCAATTCGACGTCGGCGTTTCCCCGCACGCAGATCGAGATCGGTCGTGGCGCGAGTGCGACGATCGTCGAGTACTACGAAGGTGGCGACGAGGCGCTCGTCGTGCCGCTCAGCGAGTACGAGATCGCCGAGAACGCGTCGCTGCAACTGATCACCTACCAGCGACTGTCGGCGAGTTCCTGGCACGTCGCACGAACGACCGGCTTCCTGCACCGCGACGCGCGGCTGCGCCAGGCGGTCATCGGCATGGGTGCCCATTACGACCGTTCGCGCAACGACGCCGAGATGCTCGAAGCGGGCTCGGAGAACGAGCTTCGCACGACGTTCCTGGGTTCGGGCAGCCAGGTCCACGACTTTCGCACGCACCAGTTGCACAAGGGTGCCCGCAGCCGCTCGACGCTGCTGTCGAAGGGAGCGGTCGCTGACGACTCGCGCTCGGTCTACACCGGACTCATCGAGATTGAAAAGGGTGCCAAGCGCACCGACGCGCGCCAGACCAACCACAATCTCCTGCTGTCACCGACGGCGCACGCCGACAGCGTCCCCAACCTGGACATCCGCGAGAACGACGTGATGTGCGCGCACGCCTCGAGCGTGGGTCCGCTCGACCAGCTGCAGCGTTGGTACCTCGAGTCGCGCGGCGTCACCCGCGAGGACGCCGAGCGACTCATGATCCAGGGATTCTTCAACGAGATGCTCACGGCCCTGCCGGTCTCGTTGGCCGAACTCGTCGAGTCCGACGTGACGTCGATTCTGGCGGCCGTCAACATGGTGGCGCCGTGAGTTCGCTCGACATCGGCGCCCTGGACGACTTCGTCAGCGGCGAGGCGCGCCAGGTGCGCGTGAAGGACCGCGTGCTCGTCGTCGTGCGCATCGAGAGCGACGTCTACGTGCTCGACGACCGCTGCAGTCACGAGGAGTTCAGTCTCGCCCTCGGTGAGGTGATCGTCGAGACGTGCGAGATTGAGTGCGCCCGTCACGGTGCCATGTTCTCGCTGAAGGACGGCGAACCCCTGTCGTTACCCGCTACCCGCCCGGTCGCGCACTACGACGTGCGCCAGGTCGACGGTCGGGTGGAGGTCGTGGTGCCATGAACTCGACACTGAAGATCGCCGGACTGCGCGTGGAAGTCGCGGGCAAGGAAGTGCTTCGCGGTTTCGACCTCACGATGCGTTCGGGTGAGGTACACGTCATCATGGGACCCAACGGTTCGGGTAAGTCGACGCTCGCGCACGCCTTGACGGGCCACCCCGGCTACACGGTCCTCGACGGATCGGTCACGATCGACGACGTCGAACTCCTGACGATGTCACCGACCGAACGTGCGCGACACGGTCTCCTGCTCGCGCTGCAACAGCCACTCGAAGTTCCCGGTGTTCGTCCCATCGATCTGCTGGTCGCGGCCGGTGCTGATCCAGTCGGCTTGCGCGAGCGCATGAGCGACGAAGCCCAGCTGGTGGAACTGCGCACCGACGTGCTCGACCGCTTCGTGAACGTCGACCTCTCGGGAGGAGAGCGCAAGCGCGCCGAGATGGTGCAGCTCGCGATACTTCGACCCAAGTTCGCGGTGCTCGACGAGATCGACTCGGGTCTTGACGTCGACGCGCTCGGCGCGGTCGCGCGCCGCCTTTCGTTAGCCACGACCGAGTGGAACTGCGGGGTACTCGCGATCACGCACTTCCGTCGCCTCCTCCAGGAGTTGACGCCGACGATGATCCACGTGGTGAGCGGTGGACGCGTCGTCGCGACCGGCGGTCCCGAACTCTCCGAAATCCTTGAACGAGACGGCTACGAGCCGTTTCGCGACCCGTCCGCCTGACACGGGACCGCGTCA
>DAIOEY010000126.1:0-5177 GCA_036745995.1 Acidimicrobiales bacterium
CAAGCGCCCCACGGCGTGCGCGACGCACTCGTGACGTTCCTTGGCCTCGAGCCGGAAAAGGTTCACGTTGTGACACCCGACGTTGGCGGCGGGTTCGGCGCGAAGGCTTCGGTCTATCAAGAGGACATCGTCGTGGGATGGTGCGCCCAACAACTCGGACGTCCGGTGCGCTGGACCGAAACGCGTTCCGAGAGCATGCTCGGTCTCGGCCACGGCCGCGCCCAGGTGCAGCACGTGCGAATCGGCGGGACGCGCGAGGGTCTCGTGCAGGCCTACCGTCTCGAGATACTCCAGGACAGCGGGGCCTACCCGGGTTTCGGCACGGTGCTGCCGTTCATGACCCGGATCATGACCTCGGGACCGTACAAGATCCCCAAGGCTGAGTGCGCGAGCGTCTCGGTCGTGACCAACTCGACACCAACGACCGCCTACCGCGGCGCGGGACGGCCCGAGGCGACCGCCGCCATCGAGCGGATCATGGACCTGTTCGCACGAGAAATCGGGATGGACCCCGCCGAGGTGCGCCGGCGCAACCTGATCGGCAAGGACGAGTTCCCCTACACGACGCCGGTCGAGACCGTCTACGACGTCGGTGACTACCACCAGGCACTCGAACTGGCCCTCGAGGTGGCGGGCTACGAGGACCTGCGCGCCGAGCAGGCTCGTCGACGCGCGGCGGGCGACGTGCGCCAACTGGGCATCGGCGTGTCGTGCTACGTGGAGATCACCAACGGTCTGCCCGACGGCGAGTTCGGTGCCGTGGAGGTGCGTCCCGACGGCAAGGTGGTCGTGCGTACCGGCACCTCACCGCACGGCCAGGGTCACGTGACGGCGTGGTCGATGCTCGTCGCCGAACAACTCGGCGTGCCCCTCGAGGACATCGAGGTGATCTACGGTGACACCGACATCGTGCCGCGCGGCGCGGGCACGATGGGTTCGCGTTCGCTGCAGATCGGTGGTGCCGCCGTCAATCAGGCGGCGGTCGACGTCGTCGAAAAGGCGAAGGACCTGGCGGCGGATCTCTTTGAGGCCGACCGCGGCGACGTCGTGCTCGACAAGTCGAGCGGGAGTTTTCATGTCGTGGGTTCACCGGCGGTATCGCACAGCTGGGCCGATCTGGCGAAGGCCGCCGTCGCCAAGGACGGTAATCCGCTCTTCGCCGAAGTCGACCTGGCGTCGCCCGGGCCGACCTTCCCCTTCGGCACGCATATTTCGGTCGTCGAAGTCGACACCGAGACCGGGAAGGTGACGCTGCTGCGCCACATCGCGGTCGACGACGCCGGTCGGATCGTGAACCCCCTGCTCGCCGAAGGTCAGGTGCACGGGGGCATCGCCCAGGGCGTGGCCCAAGCGTTGCTCGAAGAGGTGGTCTACGACCTTGACGGCAACCCGCTCACCTCGACGTTCGCCGACTACTCCATCATCTCCGCGGCGGAACTGCCGAGCTACGAAACCCGCTTCACCGAGACGCCGACACCGATCAACGCGCTGGGCGCCAAGGGAATTGGAGAGTCCGGCACGATCGGGTCGACGCCCGCCGTGCACAACGCCGTCTGTGACGCGGTGGCGCACTTGGGCGTTCGCCACGTGGACATGCCGACGACGCCGATACGCGTCTGGAACGCGATCAACGAGGCCGCGTCGGGTAGCGGAAACGGGAAGGGATAGCGCTGAGATGCAGATAGACATGAAAGTGAACGGGACACCTCAGTCCCACGACGTGGAGGCGCGCATGTTGCTCGTGCACTACCTGCGTGAGTCGGTTGGACTGACCGGCACCAACGTCGGCTGCGACACCACTTCGTGTGGGGCGTGCACGGTGCTGCTGAACGGCGAGTCCGTCAAGTCGTGCACGGTGCTCGCCGCGCAGGCGGCCGGCGACGAGATCACGACGATCGAGGGACTCGCCAGCGAGGACGGTCAGATGAACCGTGTCCAGCAGGCGTTCCAGGAGTGCCACGGCTTGCAGTGCGGCTTCTGTACGCCGGGCATGGTGATGGCCATTACGTCGTTGCTGACCGAGAACCCCGCACCCAGCGAAGCGGACGTGCGCATCGGCCTCGAGGGAAACCTGTGCCGCTGTACCGGGTACCACAACATCGTTGAGGCAGCGCTCGCCGCCAGCCGCGTTCCCGAGATGCAGAAGTGATCCCCGCGAGCTTCGAGTACGTCAGGGCCGGTTCGGTCGACGAGGCGATCGCGCTGCTCGCCGAGCACGGTGACGACGCCAAACTCTTGGCGGGTGGCCACTCGCTCCTGCCACTCATGAAATTGCGCCTCGCCCAGCCGGCCATGCTCGTCGACATCGGACCGTTGCGCGAGCTCAACTACGTGAACGACGAAAAGGACTACGTGGCCGTGGGCGCCCTCACCCGACACCACGACATCGCGACGAATCCCGTCGCGCTCGCGAGCGCCCCGGTGCTCGCCCACGTGGCGGGCCAGATCGGTGACCCCCAGGTCCGCCACCGCGGGACGATCGGTGGATCGATCTCCCACGGCGATCCCGCGTCGGACCTGCCCGCGGTATTGCTGGCGCTCGGTGCCACGTTCGTGGTGCAAGGACCGAACGGTCGACGAGAGATCGACGCCGCGGACTTCTTCGTCAGTTTCTTCGAGGTGGCACTGTCGCCCGACGAACTGCTCGTCGAGATCCGCGTGCCCAAGCCCTCGGACGGACAGTGGGGATTCGAGAAGTTGACCAAGCGGGCCCAGGACTGGGCGATCGTCGGCGCCGTCGCCGTGCGGACCGTGGACGGTGTCGGCGTGGGCCTGATCAACATGGGACCGATCCCAGTGCGCGCGAGTGCGGTCGAAGCGGCGGTGGCGTCAGGTTCCAACGCCGCCGACGCCGCCGCGTTCGCGGCCGAGGGCACCGAACCGGCCGCGGACTTCAACGGTTCGGTCGCGTACCGCCAGCACGTCGCGCGAGTGCTCGTCCGTCGGGCGCTCGAGAAGGCTGGCGTCTGATTCCAACCGTGCCGTTCGCCGTGTCCTCACCCGAGCAGATGTCCGAGGTGCTGGCCGAGCACGGCTACCTGGCCGACGACTCACTCGCCACCTCGTTGTTCCTGGCCCTGCGCATGGGTCGACCGCTGCTGCTCGAGGGTGAGGCGGGCGCCGGCAAGACCGAGGTGGCCAACGTCCTCGCGCGCTGGACCGGGGGAGAGCTCGTGCGCTTGCAGTGCTACGACGGCATCGACGCTGCCCAGGCCGTCTACGAGTGGGACTACGCGCGTCAACTACTGCACCTGCGAGCGGCCGAGACGACGGGAGCCGGCACTGACCTGCCGGCCGAGCTCGAGCACTCGCTCTACTCCGAGGAGTACCTCGTGCGCCGACCGCTGTTGCGGGCCATCGCCGGCACGGCCGGCGACGGCCCGGTGCCGATCCTCTTGATCGACGAGATCGACCGCGCCGACGACGAGTTCGAGGCGTACCTCTTGGAGATCCTCTCGGATTTCACGGTGACCATTCCCGAGCTCGGGACGTTCAAGGCCGAGCGCCCTCCCATCGTCATCTTGACCTCGAACCGGACCCGCGACGTCCACGACGCACTCAAGCGCCGGTGTCTCTATCACTGGGTGGACCACCCGAGCTTCGAACGCGAGGTCGCCATCGTGCGCCTTCGCGTTCCCGAAGCGAGTGAGCCGATCGCGCGTGAGGTCTCAGCCGTCGTCGCCGAACTGCGCCGGCGCGGACTCTTCAAGCCGCCCGGCGTCGCCGAGACGATCGACTGGGCCCTGGCGATCAGTGTGCTCGGCGCCAGTCACCTCGACGAGCGAACCGTCGAGCGCACGCTCGGCGCCGTGATCAAGTACCGCGAGGACGCCGAGCGGGTGCGCGCGTCGGGACTGTCCGATTTGGTGAGCGGGGCCCTAAAGTACGGCACATGAGCGAAACGGCGTCGACGGATCTGGCCGCGCTCGCGACCGGGTTCTCACGCTCGTTGCGCGCTGGCGGACTGGACGCGCCGGCGAGCGCGACCATCGATTTCGCCGAGGCGCTCGCGCTCGTCGGGACCGAGCGACCCGATCACGTCTTCTGGGCCGGTGAAGCGTGCTTCTGTCGAAACGAGGAGGACCTCGCGCTCTACGCCGAGACGTTCCGGGCGTTCTTCGCGCAGAACCCGCCGATCTTTCCGCGCGGGCGAATGACGACCGTCCCGCCGGTTCCCGTCACGAGACCACCCGCCGCCGTCGAGGCCGAGGATTCCGACGACGACCGGGATCACGGTGGCGACGAGGACCAGACCGACCAGCCGCCGCGCCCCGTCGCCTACAGCGCGACCGAGATACTGCGCGCGAAGGACTTCGCCCACTGCACCGAAGCCGAGCTCGACGAGGCCGAACGGCTCATCTCGAGCCTGCGTCGACGTCCGCCGACGCGCCGCGGACGGCGCCTGAAGGCCGGGCGCGACTCGAGCCAGGGCGTGCTCGACGTGCGTCGCACCTTGAAGTACTCGCTGAGTTCCGGTGGCGATCCGGCGCGACTCGCTCGACGGGTGCGCGGCGTGCGGGCGCGCAAGGTGGTCCTCTTGCTCGACGTGTCGGGCTCGATGGGTTCCTACGCTCGCGCCATGCTGCGTTTCGCGCACGCGACCATCGTGTCCCAGCGCAGCGTCGAGGCCTTCACCCTCGGAACGCGCTGTACCCGGGTCACCCGGGAACTCTCGTGGCGAGATCCCGACGCGGCACTGGCGCGCGTGGCTGCGTCGGCGACCGACCTCAAGGGGGGTACCCGGCTCGGTGAATGCCTGCGCGACTTCAACGAGTCGTGGGGCATCGGCGGGTTGGCGCGGGGCGCGATCGTGGTGCTCGTATCGGACGGGTGGGACCGCGGTGACCCCGAGACGCTCGCCACCCAGATGGCCCGACTCGCCCACGTGGCGTACCGGGTCATCTGGGTGAATCCGCTGAAGGCCTCGCCGGGGTACGAGCCGCTCGTTCGCGGCATGGCAGCGGCACTGCCCTACACCGACGAGTTCCTTTCGGGACACTCGCTCGACGCAATCGGGGAATTGGCGGAGGTGATGGCGCGATGAAGGAGATCCTTTCCACGGTGGACCAATGGCTCGCCGAGGGCAAACGCGTCGCGATCGCGAGGGTCATCGGCATCGAGGATTCCGGTCCTCGTGATCCGGGGGCCACGATGGCCGTCAACGAGGACGGTGTCGT
>DAIOEY010000127.1:0-1303 GCA_036745995.1 Acidimicrobiales bacterium
AGAGTGACCGTCGCGCGGGCGGAGCCAAGGAAAAGGTCAGCAAGGTGAAGAACAAGGTCGACACCGCCACGAAGAAGATGGAGCGCAAGGCCACCAAAGCGATTGACAAGACGAAGGACCTCAAACCCAAGAAGTAGTCGAACGTCGCTCGATCACTCGACCGCCCACTACAAAACCAAAGGGCGCACCGAATCGATGGTTCGCCGCATCTCTCTCACTTCGCTTCACCTAACCTCGGAGGCTTCATGATTGTTCTCGGACTGCTTCTCCTCATTATTGGATTCATCACCGGCATAGCGATCATCTGGTCGCTCGGCGTCATCGCGGTCGTGGTCGGACTCGTGCTGTGGATCCTCGGATCACTGGGACACGCGATCGGCGGACGGCGACACTACTTCTAGGTCGCGCCGAAGCGACAACCCTCGATGGATCGGGAACCGACGCCGTGGTTGGCGTGGCCGTTGCGGCGTCATTCACTCAAACTGACCACGGCTGGTCCCCACCCTTCGGACCTAGTGTCGGCGTCAACTGATCGGAGAACCGTTGGCATCGCCGAAACTGACCACCGATGAGATCGCCGAACAGGTTCGTGGCGCCCTCGAGTCGGCGGACCTCGACGCGTACCGCCTACCGCTGGACCCGAACGTTCACTGGGGCTCTCCGGATGACAGTGCCGCTGCTTGTCGTAATCGTAACGAGGTCCTCGCGTGGTACCGACGAGGACGGGCGAGGGTATCCGGGTTCGCGTAAGTGAGACAATCGTGCGCGGTGACCACGTATTGATCGGCATGACCCTCAGTGGAACTTCGTCATCGAAGCCCTCAGACGAGAAGACAGATCGCTGGCAAGTTCTCACGGTAGTGGGCGGCCGCGTGACCGACATTCGAGGATTCGATACGCGCGAGGATGCCGTCGCTCGTTTTCCGTGAGACCTCGACACTCGCGGCGAGGATCGCGTCCTTGCAAGGATTCGTCGGCGACCAATTGGTTGACCAGCGGCAACTGGTGCGCCGCAGAAATTCGAGCGTTACGGAGCGCCATTTTCAAGGTTCGGCGGACTACTGTTCGAACGTAGCGTGGTTGGTTCTTCTTCGCTTCGTCGCGCGGAGTCACACGAGAGTGGGTGATTCATGAGGTACTTTGAAGACCATCCCGTGTTGGCGCGAGAGGCACTCGAGTCGCTGTCAAGCGCGATCGCACTGATAGACGAAAGTGGTGCGATTGGCGACCTCAACGTCCGCCTGACTTGTCTGTCGGGCTACACGGCCGATGACCTACTTGGTCAGGACATTCGAATGATCGT
>DAIOEY010000127.1:1403-2891 GCA_036745995.1 Acidimicrobiales bacterium
TGCGGCCTCGACGTCCATCGCCCAAAGCGAGCAACGATTCCGCCTCGCGTTCGAAGGGAACATGGCGCCGATGGTCTTCAGCAGCCGGGAAGGGATCTTCCTCGAAGTCAACGACTCCTACTGCCAAATGACCGGGCGCAGTCGCGAAGAATTGGTGGGGCGTGATTCGAAACACTTCACCTACCCCGAGGACATTGGCATAACCGAGGAGGTCAATCATCGCATCAACTCGGGCGAAACCGACCAGGTGCAGTACAGCAAGCGCTTCTTGCACAAGAACGGACGAATTGTCATCGCCGAAGTGTCGATTTGTTCAGCCCGTGACGTCAATGGGAGCGCCGCCTATTTCATATCGTCCGTTCGCGACGTAACCGAGGAACGCGCGCTCGCTTCACAACTTTCGTACCAGGCGCTTCACGACCCACTCACCGGGCTCGCGAACCGAGCACTCTTCGATGACCACCTCGTCCAAGCCAGGGAAAGAATCGCCCGCCAAGGCGGGACGAGCGCGGTGTTGTTGCTTGACCTCGATGACTTTAAAGGGGTGAACGACACCTACGGCCACCTTATTGGCGACCAGTTGCTCGTCACGATTGCTCACCGCTTCGAAAGGGTCACTCGGACGATGGACACCATCTGTCGGTTTGGTGGCGACGAGTTTCTCTACCTGGCCGAAGGACTCAACAACGCGTCCGAGGCAGAACTGATAGGACGCCGACTCCTCGACGCGCTCACTGAGCCGTTTTCCTTCGATGACGTACACCTCGAACAGCGGGCCAGTGTCGGCATCGTCGTGTGGGACGCTTCGAGCACGGCCGCTGACGGCGTCGAGCTCGTTCAAAACGCCGACGCGTCCATGTACGAAGCGAAACGTCGCGGCCACGGCCACATGGTCACGTTCACTCCCGACATTCGTCTCGACGCGGTCAGCCGTTTCACGCTCGATCAGGAGCTACGTCACGCCATCAGTTCGGGCGAAATGCAAATGCACTACCAACCCATCTTCGATCTCTCGACGTCGGAGGTGGTGGGTTTCGAAGCGCTCATGCGCTGGCAGCACCCCGATCGCGGATGGGTGCCACCGGACGTCTTCATCCCGCTCGCCGAACAGAGTGATCTGATACTCGAGCTCGGAGCATTCGCGATGCACGAGTCGGTCACGGCGGCGTGCTCGTGGGAACCCCAGGGAGACCGGTTAAAGGCGCCCTACGTCACCGTGAATCTCTCGGCGCACCAGTTTCAGGACCCGGACCTTGTACCAATGATCGAGAGAGAACTTGCGCGAAGTGGTCTCGATCCCGAGCGACTCCTTCTTGAGGTGACCGAAACAGTGGCGCTGCTCGACATCGCCGAGACGTTGAACGTCATGGAACACCTCAATCGTCTCAAGATAGGCGTCGCACTGGACGATTTCGGTACCGGGTACTCCTCGCTCTCGTACCTCGCCGCGTTGAATCCGAGAATCATCAAGATCGACCAATCCTTCGT
>DAIOEY010000127.1:2991-5163 GCA_036745995.1 Acidimicrobiales bacterium
AGAATCGTGTGGTAACTCGCGTTCAACTGGGCGATTGAGTTCGGAAGTTCGCCGTTGATGATATTCCTGTCGATTGTCAGCGAAACGGAATCTCGGATCTCCGCCATTTCTGTTTCCACGACGTTGATCGCGGATTGGTAACTGAGAGCGAGCGAGCGGTACTGCTGGGGTGCGAACGAAGCGATCATCGACGTCGAGAATTGACGGGCGATCTGGTCGTGCGCGACCGCCGCTGCGTGCGAAAGACAGTTAACGGAGTCCGACGCACGACACGACTGGCGATCCACGGCGAACTGGCGCATCGCCCTGGCGACGTCGGCGTGCGACGACGTCACTATTGAGCGCGTAATCGAGGTCTCAATTCGAGTGATCAACGGTTTCGCGATGACGTTCGAGACGAAGTAGCTGAGAACACCGATGATGATAATGATGATGACGGCGTTCTTGGCGGCCTTCGTGACGATCCATCGAATCGGCGGTGGCGAAAGCGCGGTCGGCGTGCTCATCGTCCCAGCTTCTGGGAACATCGCCTGGTCGATTGGCTGGGAACCGAGCTGGGAGGTGATGGTCGGGGGCCCGGCGACCGTCGCTGACGATCCTGGCGGAGTCTGATCATCGCGATCCCCGAAGAGACCTCCAAAGGGTTGCGTGGGCGTGAGCAGTGACGCAAAAGCTTGCAATCGAACCTGGAAACGCCAGACGAGAGCAAGTGCCTGGTGGAGCATCCGTGGCGCCCGGCCAGAGACCAGGGCGGCGACCCACACGATCACGAGTACCGGATACGTTCCGAGCATGAGAACGCTGCCGACGAGAGAAGCGGGATACGCAAGGACGATTCGAAAGAAGACCGCCGATCGGCGTAGTTCCACGTGATCGACGTCGATCGTCACCTGATCGCTCGCCCGCGCGTCGAGACCAAACCCGGGCCAACGAGCCGTCAAGAGCCAGAAGTACGCACCGACGTTGGCGTAGAGGCGAAGTGCGCCCGTGAGAAATTGTTGGAGACCGTCCGGCACACGGCCGGTGACGAGGGCGCAGAACCAAGCGGCGACCGTCGCGAAGAACGCAGCGAATCCGATGATCAAGACAAAGACGAAGAGCGGAATCGCCATCAAGAATCGGAACAGAACGGTCCAGCGCGATTGTCGCGGTGGGTTCAGCGACATGCCGAGGCGGACTTGCGCTTCGCCGCTCCAGGCTTCGCGCGACAGCGGCGGCATGGGTGACGCGTACGCCGTGCCAGCCCTAGGGGCGCCGCACACCGTGCAGAATCGTTGGTCTTCTCGTTCTTCGCTTCCGCAATTCGTGCAGTAGGCCAAACTGACTCCTTCCAATTCCAATCAAGTATCGTCGCCGCCCCACCTGAGAAAGGTTTTCGGGAACGAAGTTGGAGGCAATTGTGCCGTGAGAGTGAGTATCGCTACGCCCACTCACCCGAGTCCCATCTGACCCGAGTGAGTGGGCGTAGCGATGAAGTTACTCCCGGGCTGTTTGCTTCGAATCGTGATCCCGAGATGATTGGTGCACGGCTACAGGGCGCGGTACTTCACCCCGCAAGATATTGGAACTCGCGAACTAGCCCTTGATCACGTTGTGAACCGTGGCGATCATGGGTTCGCCGAGAGTGACGTCGAGTCCTGAGAGGATCGGCATCAACGTCGCGCCGAAAGCCTCGAACTCCTCGTGAGACTCCCAGACGTCAAAGACCTGGATCTCGCCGTTCGACTCGAGCGCAAAATGATATGTGCGTCCCTTGGGCGATCCCGCACCGGCCGCCTCAAGTGCCTTGATCGCTTCTCCGTACTTCTCCGGCGTGAAACCGCCGTGCATGAAATAGATTCCCAGTGCCATCTGCGTGTCCCCCTTCGCAGCTCCGCATTGAAGATGCTGTGGTGAACGTACCAGTTGGCGGCGTGACTATCAATATGGAACTCTCGGTCCAATACCTCCTCGGTTGAGGGAACTTCGTTGCCTGAAAGGGTCTTCGCTCCACTTCGAACAACATCAAAAATCTCTCGGGTGATATTCGGCGGCCTGTACTAGAGTCGTCGTGCGCCGTAGACAGAGCAATTAAGCGCGTCGAAAGAGGCGCGGGCGCCGGTCCCTTACTTGTGTGCAACGGCGCGTCGAAACGGAGCAGTTATGCAGGACATGACTGGGTCACTCACGTGA
>DAIOEY010000128.1:0-4815 GCA_036745995.1 Acidimicrobiales bacterium
AAGCCGATCATCGCGTCCTCTTTGGAGTGGAAATGATCGTAGAAGGTGCGCACCGACACGTCAGCCTCCTCGGCGATCTCCTCGACCGTGACGTCCGCCAGGCACCGCTCGGCCCCCAGGCGCAGCGCGGCCGAGCGCAGCAACTGGTGGGTTGTCAGCTTCTTTCGTTCGCGCCGCCCGGAGTGTTCTGCCACACCGGGAAACTACCGTTCCATCACTGCACGACGCGCAATTCTGCAGTGACTAAAGTCATCTTTGCCATCGGAACGATCCCGACGACCTCAGCCCGAGGTGGCTCGGTGACCGAACGACCTATACGCTTCGTTGATGTTTGAGGTCTCCAATGAGCGCTTTGAGGAGTTGGCGAGCAGTGCCCTCGCCGCACTGCCACCCGAACTCGCCGCTCAGATCGAGAACCTGGTCGTCCTCGTCGATGACCAAGCCGAAGGTGGCGCGCTCTTCGGCCTCTACGAAGGCGTCCCACTGACGAAGAGGAGCCCTATCAGTTACAGCGCGGTCTTGCCGGACCGGATAACCCTGTATCAGTTGACGATCTGTCGCCACTGCGCGAGCGAAGAAGAAGTGATGGCGCAGATTCAAAAGACCGTGATCCACGAGGTCGCGCATCACTTTGGCATCAGTGATCCTCGGCTCGAAGAGCTGGGCTGGGCGTAGCGCCGCTCGCGCACCATCGACAGATCGACTCAGGCGACGATTCTCCAGGGATTCTCGATCAGACGGGTCAACGTTCGAAGGAACTCGGCCGCCAACGCCCCGTCAATGATGCGGTGATCCGATGACAGCGTGAAGCGCATACGGTAGCGCGGCACGACCACCTCGCCGACGACCGTCGGTTCACGCTTGGTGGCGCCCACCGCCAGGATCGCACCTTCGGGTGGATTGATGATCGCGGTGAACTCCTCGACGCCGTACATGCCGAGGTTGCTGATCGTGAACGTCCCGCCACTCATCTGATCGATCGTCAGGCCCTTCGTGCCCGCCTGGAGTGCGAGTTGCTTGGCCTCGGCACCCAGCTGGGCGACGGTCTTCTGGTCGGCGTCGACGATCACCGGCACGACGAGGCCGTTCTTGGAGGCGACGGCGATGCCGATGTTGACCCGGTGGTGGATGAGCATGGTCGGGCTCTCGTCACCCAGGTACGAGGCGTTGACGGTCGGGTGTTCGAGGAGCGCCAGCGCACTCGCCCTGATGATCAGATCGTTGATGCTGATCTTCGGTTCACCGGCGGCCAACTGCTCGTTGAGGTCCGCGCGCATCTGGACGAGCACCTCGGCGTCGGCCACGGCGGTCACGTAGTAGTGCGGTATCTCGCGAGCACTCTCACCCAGTCGACGTGCGATGACGCGTCGCGCCTTGGTCAACTGCACGGGCTCGGACGCTCGTTTTTCATCGACGACGTCACCGGTGTAGACGACGGGTCGCGGCGCCCCCCCGGGCGTTGGCGCGCTCGCGCCGGGTGCCAGCAAATCGTTGAGGTCGGTACGGATGATGCGCCCTCCCGGACCCGAGCCGTGGACCTGACTGAGATCGAGGGCGTGCTCGCGCGCGAGCTTTCGCACCAGCGGCGACGCGAATCGCCGATCGCCTTCGCTCACGAGAGGCGCCGCGGAGCGAGTGAAGGTCGGTGCGGACGCGACGACCTCGGGCACTGGCCGGCTGACGGCCTTCTCCGGTGGGGTCGCGGCGTTCGCCACCGGGGTCGGGAGTGGTGTCGTCTCGTGCACCGCCGTTGGTGCTGGCGCCGCCGCGTCGTTGCCGTCATCGAGCAGGGCGATGGGCGTGCCGATGGTGACGGTGGCGCCCTCGTCGACCAGAATCTGACTCAGCGTGCCCGCTTCGTACGCCTCGTAGTCCATCGTGGCCTTGTCGGTCTCGATCTCGACGAGCACGTCGCCGACCTCCACGCGGTCACCGGGGTGCTTGTGCCAGGTGGCGATGGCGCCCTCTTCCATCGTGTCCGAAAGGCGGGGCATGGTGATCTCAATCATGGCCCTGACCCATCTTGTGGTGACGGCGCCCGATGGCGTCGAGCGTCTGGTAAATGGCGTTGCGCACGTCGTCGTTGGACGGCAGTGCCGCGCTCTCGAGGACCTTGCTGTAGGGCATCGGCACCTCGGCCATGGCGACGCGGCGTACCGGCGCGTCGAGGTAGTCAAACGCCCCGTCCGAGATGGTCGCGGCGATCTCGGCCCCGATGCCGTAGGTCAGCCAGTCGTCTTCGAGTACGACCGCCGCGTGGGTCTTCTTCACCGAGTTGATGATCGTCTCTCGATCGAGCGGGCGCAGACTGCGAAGGTCGATCACCTCGATGTCGAGGCCGTCGGACTCTGACAACTCCTGGGCGACGTGACTAGCGACGTAGGCCATGCGCGAGTAGCCAATGAGCGTGAGATCGTGGCCCTCGCGCGTCACCGCCGCCTTGCCGATCTCCGCGGGCGTGTCGTCGTCGGGGACCTCGCCCTTGGTGTTGTAGAGCGCCAGGTTCTCAAGGAACAGCACCGGGTCGTCGTCGCGGATCGCTGCGAGCAGGAGGGCCTTCGCGTCGGCCGGGGTGCTCGGAGCGACGACCTTCATGCCGGGCACGAAGGCGTAGTAGAGCTCGATGTTCTGCGAGTGCGTCGCGCCGAGCTGCTGTCCACCGCCGCCGGGCGTGCGGATCACGAGGGGCACCTTCGCCTGGCCGCCGAACATGCCGTAGATCTTGGCCGCGTGATTGACGATCTGGTCGAGCGCGAGCAGCGTGAAGTTGATCGTCATGATCTCGACGACCGGGCGCAGGCCGAGCATCGCCGCACCGATCGCGGCGCCCGTGAAGCCCTCCTCGGCGATCGGCGTGTCGCGAACGCGCCGCTCCCCGAATTCGGCCAAGAGACCCGCGGTGATCTTGTACGAGCCCTCGAAGACGCCGATCTCCTCACCGATCAGAAAGACGTTCTCGTCGCGCAACATCTCCGCGCGCAGCGTGTCGTGCAGGGCCTGGCGGTAGGTGACGACGCTCACGGGCGCACCTCGGGCGTCGCGCGCGGGGCCGGCGCGAAGAGGGGCTCACCGGGGAGTCGTCGAGAGTCGTTCGCCACGGGCGTGGCGTAGGTGTAGTCAAAGAGTGTCGACACGTCGGGCATCGGGCTGGCTTCGGCGAAGGCGTGGGCCTCGTTGGCGCGCTTGGTCGCTTCCTCGTCGATGTGGGTCAACGCCGCCTCGTCGAGCAGCCCCTCTGCGAGCAGTTGGGCGGCGAAGGTGTGGACCGGATCGCGCTCTTTCACGAGTGCCGTCTCTTCGGCCGATCGGTACTTCGCCGGGTCGACGACGGAGTGTCCTCGCAGGCGCTCGGTCACGACCTCGAGCAGGAAGGGCCTGCCGCTGCGCGCCGTGGCGACCGCGCGCGCGGCCGCTTCGGCGACGAGGATCGGGTCGAGGCCGTTCACACGTTCCGAGGCCATCTTGTACGAGGCGCCGCGCTTGTAGAGCTCTGGTTCGGCCGACGCCTTGTCGACGGTCGTGCCCATTCCGAGATGGTTGTTGATGATCACGTAGACGATCGGCAGTTGCCAGAGGGCTGCGATATTGAGTGATTCGTGGAAGGCGCCGATATTGGCAGTGCCGTCACCCATCGTGCACATGACGATCTCGTCGAGACTGCGGTAGTCGATCGCCAGGGCCGCGCCCGTCGCGAGGGGGAGTTGGCCGCCGACGATGCCGTAGCCACCGAGGAGGCGGTGGGTGAGGTCGAACATGTGCATCGAGCCGCCCCAACCCTTGGAGATACCGTCGACGCGACCGTAGAGCTCGGCCATCACGCGGTTCGGATCGATACCGCGCAGGATCGCGTAGCCGTGCTCGCGGTAGTTCGTAAAGAGGTAGTCCGTCTCTCGCAGCGCCGTCATCAGCCCGACGACCGCCGCTTCCTCACCGAGGTTGAGGTGGCAGTAGCCGCCGATCAGGGCCTGGGTGTAGCCGCGCGCGGCGCGCTCCTCGAAACGCCTGATCAGCATCATGTCGCGGTAGTACTGGACCTTGCGCTCGTCCGCAACGGCGGTTTTCGGGGCCGACCGTTTCGTCGTGGCCAGCGCTTTGGCGGCTTTCGGGGCCGACGTCTTGCGCTTGGTCCGCGCGGTATCGGTCATTGCGGAGTCCCCTTCGCCGTCTCGGTGAAGTCCATTGTTGTCAGTTGGTGGCAAGAAGATGGAGTAACGGGTTTATCCTAATTGATTATTGCAATTGGCGTCCGCTGAAATACCTCGTCACATTGGCAAACCAAAGGGCCGGACCGCTCGAAGCGAGGCGACGACAACCAATTCGCGACCATTGTGGTGATCGGATGATCTCCGGCGCGACGTAGCTCGCTTAAGTAGTCTGTGGCTCGATTCATAAGTGGGGGAGAGAACATGAAGTTCATTCAGTTCATTGAATTCGAGACCGACAATATCGACGCGTTCCAATCCGAGATCGACCGGTGGGTCGAGGAATCCGCGGAGTGGCGAACGGCGACGCACTTCACGTTGTGCGCCGACCGCGATCGCCCGGGCTCGTACGTCCACATCGTCGAGTTTCCGTCCTACGAGGAGGCGATGAAGAACTCGAACGATCCGCGTACCGCCGAGTTCGCGAAGCGAATGGCGAGCCTGACCGGCGAAGGACGGACGTTTCGCAATTTCGACCTGCTTCGAGACGGCAACTTCTAGAAATTGTTGGACCTCGGTCGCTGCGACGCCGTGCGCTGTCGTTGAAGGACCGTGGGGGCCGTTTCTACGCGCCCCACATCGGATCGGCCGAGAACTCAACGGTGAGCCACAG
>DAIOEY010000128.1:4825-5120 GCA_036745995.1 Acidimicrobiales bacterium
GACCTTGTTCGCTGAGGCGCCGCGCGCCGTCATTGAATGACCGGTGGGTTGTCTCTACGCGCCCCACATCGGATCGGCCGAGAACTCAACGGTGAGCCACAGATCGTGGGGCAACTGGTCGAGGCGTGCGGCGAGGGCCTTTCGGACTTGGTCGGAACGTAAGACCGTCCACGTCGGTTCCACGACGAATTCGATCTCGACGTAGAACTTGCGACCGATCTTGGTCATGCGAAGGTGTTGATCGGTGAGACCGAACTGCGCGGCGACCTCGTCGACGGCGAGTCGCGCGGGTCCC
>DAIOEY010000129.1:0-5098 GCA_036745995.1 Acidimicrobiales bacterium
TTCTACATTGTCCATCCCCCAAGACTGCCACGTCGGCGGGGTCGAAAGTTTGGCTAATCTCGCTATGGCGCCGCAAATACTCGCCGGTAGGGGATCGAGGGATCGCGATGAACTTTGGCTTCAGCGAGGAGCAAGAAGAGCTCCGCAAGATGGTCAAGCGCTTCTTGGAAGAGAAGTCGCCCGAGACCGAGGTTCGCCGTCTGATGGCGACCGAAGAGGGCTACGACCCCGACGTCTGGAAACTGATGGCGAACGAGCTCGCCCTGCAGGGCCTCGGCATCCCCGAAGAGTACGGCGGCCAGGGTTACGGGCCGGTCGAACTCTACGTGGTCTTTGAAGAGATGGGCGCGGCGCTCTTCTGCGCGCCGTACTTCTCGAGTGTCGCCCTCGCCGCCAACGCCGTGCTGTTCGTCGGCACCGACGCCGACAAGGCGCAGTACCTGCCGGGCATCGCCTCGGGCGAGACCATCGCGACGGTCGCCCTGACCGATGACGCGGGCGACTGGGACCTCGCGGCGACCTCGACGGTCGCGACGCCGTCGGGCGACGGCTGGGTCATCAACGGCGTGCGCAACTACGTCACCGACGGCAACACGTCGTCGATCATCTTCGTGCCCGCGATGACCGACGCGGGACTGTCGCTGTTCGCTGTGCAGGGTGACGCCACGGGCGTCACTCGTGAGGCGTTGCCGACGATGGACCAGACCCGCAAGCAGAGCCGCGTCGTGCTCGACGACGCACCCGGTGCGCTCGTGGGCGTCGACGGGGGCGCTCTGGCGGGCCTCCAGGAGACCTTGCAGGTCGCCGCGGCCGCGCTCGCCGCCGAGCAGGTCGGTGGCGCGCAACGCGTGCTCAACAACTCGGTCGAGTACGCCAAGACCCGCGTCCAGTTCGGTCGACCGATCGGCTCGTTCCAGGCCATCAAGCACAAGTGCGCCGACATGCTGCTCGACGTCGAGTCGGCGAAGTCGGCCGCGTACTACGCAGCCTGGGCCGCCCAGGAGCGCAGCGACGAACTGCCGACGGCGGCGAGTCTCGCCAAGTCGTTCTGTTCCGAGGCGTACTTCCACTGCGCGGCGGAGAACATCCAGATCCACGGCGGCATCGGGTTCACCTGGGAGCACCACGCGCACCTCTACTTCAAGCGGGCGAAGAGTTCCGAACTGTTCCTCGGCGACCCTGCGTACCACCGAGAACTGTTGGCCCAGCGCTTGGGCATTTAGCGCAACGTGCTCGACCACGAGCAACTCCAGAGCGGCAACTCGTTGCTGGACCTGCGCATCGCGACGTCGAACGCTCGGCCCGTCGCCGGTCACGTGCTCGTACTCGTGCACGGACTCCCGCGCGCGCTCGGCATGGGTCGCCAGGCCGCCGGACTCCTGCCCGAACTCGCCGAGCACCTGGCGAATGAATCGGGCTGGCTCGTCGCGAGCGGCACGCTCTCGGGCGTCGGCGGCAGCACCGGGACGTTCTCGGCGACCCAGTGGCGAGCGGACTTGGCGCGGATACTCGAACGCGTAGAGACGAGCGAGCAGCAGATCTCGCTCGCGGGATTCGGCTTCGGCGGCGCGCTGGCGCTCGCGACCGCGGCCGACGACGAGCGGGTACGAGGTGTCGCCACGTTCGCCACTCCCGCGCACCTTGACCCCTGGTGCGGACCGGCCGAGGAGTTCCACCATTCGGTACAGATCGCGGGTGTCGTCGGCGACGACGCGCAGTTGCTTCCCGCTGAAGAACTACGCCGCGACGTGTTGGCGATCGATCCGATCGCGGCGATCACTCAGGTTCCTCCGCGTCGACTGCTCATCGGTCACGGAGCGGACGACCTCGAAGTCCCCGTGTCAGACGCGCGCGACCTCCTCGCCGCGGCCGACGGTCGCGCGGAGCTGCGCATCATCCAGGGCGCGGGTCACCAACTGCGCGCCGATCCGCGAATGGTCGCGACGCTTCTAGGTTGGCTCGACCGACACCGTTGAGATCGCGCGATCGAGCGCCCGGCGCAGTGCTCGCGCAGCGACTTCGGGCTCGCTCGCGTCCGTGAGCGCGCGCACCACGACGAAGTGTCGAAGTCCGCTTTCGACGAGTGACGCGATGTTGGACGTGTTGACGCCACCGGTGACGAAGACCGGTCGATCACTTCGCTGCTGGCACGTGATGGCGTAGTCCCGGCCCGTCGGCTCGCGCCCCAGCTTCGTGGGCGTCGCCACGATCGGCCCGGCACTGAAGTAGGTGGCCGGTTGGACCATCGCCGCGTTGAACTCCTCGAGCGAATGCGTCGAGAGACCGACGATCGCCTCGTCGCCGAGCAACGCTCGACAGGCGGTGACCGAGACGTCCTCTTGGCCCACGTGGACACCGTCGGCCCCGACCTCGAGCGCGAGCTCGGGCGAATCGTTCATGACGAAGGGCACGCCGAAGTCGTGACAGATGGGGATCATCACCCGAGCCGCGGCGACGCGCTCTACGTCGGGGAGGTCTTTTTCGCGCAGTTGCACGACGTCGACGCCACCGCGCAGCACCGCCGGGAGGAAGGTCGCCATGTCGTCGCGCAGCCCCACGCACAGGTACAGGCGACGGCTGAAGAGTTCCTGCACGGGCCCAACCTTACGAGTTGTGGCCGAATGAGCATTTCCAACCTTTTCTAGGGCAGAATGGGGGTATGCAGATTCCGGCCAAGGCCGACTACGCGATTCGCGCCCTGTTGACACTGGCGGCGAGTGACCACTCGGTGAGTGCCGAACACCTCGCCCAGGAACAGGAACTGCCCGCGAAGTTCCTCGGCGCCATCCTCTCGGACCTTCGTCGCGGCGGCATGGTCACGAGCCAACGAGGTCCCGAGGGAGGGTTCCGACTCGCCCGCGACCCTGACACGATCATGATGGCCGACATCCTGCGCGTGGTGAGTGGTCCCTTGGCCGGCGTGCGCGGCATGCGCCCCGAGACGCTGCACTACGGCGGCGAGGCGACGCACCTCCAAGACGTGTGGGTCGCGATTCGCGGGACGTTGCGCGAAGTACTCGAACACGTGACCCTCGGACAGGTGCTGCGCGGTGACCTGCCGCCCGCGGTGACGAGGTTCTCCACCGATCCGGACGCCTGGATTACCCGTCGGATATGAAAAGAATTCATACCGACGGCGCGTGCCGCGGTAACCCGGGACCGGGCGGTTGGGCGTGGGCCTGCGGGTACGAGGAGTACGCGAGCGGCAGCGACACGCACACGACGAATCAGCGGATGGAAGTCCTCGCGGTCATTGAAGCGTTGCGCGAGAACCCCGAGGGACCCGTCGAGATCGTGAGCGACTCGACCTACGTGGTCAAGTGCTTTCAGGACAAGTGGTACGTGGGCTGGCTTCGGCGCAAGTGGAAGAACACCCAGGGCCAACCGGTCGCCAACCGTGACCTGTGGGAAGAGCTCTTCGCGTTGGCGCTCGACAGTCCGCGCGAGATCACGTTTTCGTGGGTCAAGGGCCATTCGGGTGACGTGATGAACGACTTCGTCGACACCCTCGCGACCGAGGCCGCGGACCTGCAACACGGCCAGCACTCCTGACGGGCCCGCGACGGGTGTGGCGAGGAAACATTAGGATTTCTATGTTTTCTCTCGCGTAGTGATGGAAGGGATAGCCCGTGGCTAATGAGGTCCAGCAGTTCGATGTTGTCGTAATCGGCGGAGGACCCGGTGGTTACGCCGCGGCCCTCTACGGAGCCGCCGCGGGTCTCAGTGTCGCGCTCGTGGAGCGCGACAAGGTGGGCGGCACCTGCCTGCACCGTGGCTGCGTGCCCGCCAAGGAGTTCCTCGAGACTGCGCACGTGCGACGCACCATCGAGCACTCGGCCGACTTCGGCATCACCGCCAAGAGCGTGGCCGTTGACTTCGCGGTCAGTCAGGCGCGCAAGAACGAGATCGTCGAGCGACTCTACAAGGGCCTCTCGGGTCTCATCAAGGGACGAAAGATCACGGTCTTCGAGGGAACCGCTCGCCTCGACGCCAACCAGACCGTCGAGGTCCTCGAAGGTGCCGACGCCGGCGTCGTCGCGAAGGGCAAGAACGTCATCCTCGCCGCCGGTTCGGTCCCACGCACGTTGCCCGGTTTCGACGTCGACGGCACGATCGTCGTCACGTCCGACGAGTTCCTCGACCTCTCGGTACTGCCCGCGAGCGCCGCGGTGATCGGTGGCGGCGCGATCGGCTGTGAGTTCGCGTCGATGCTCGCCGACATGGGCACGAAGGTCACCATCCTCGAGACCCTGCCCACGATCCTGACCGGTTGTGACGCCGACGTCGTCACCGTGATGCAGCGCGCGTTCAAGAAGCGCGGTATTGACGTACGCGCCGGCGTCACCGTGACCGGGCACACGCCCAAGAAGGGTTCCACCACGATCCTCATCGACGGTGGCGACGACGTGAAGGTCGACATGGTCGTTCTCTCCGTCGGCCGTCGCCCGCGAACCGAGACACTGCTCGGCGAGGGAACCAACGTCGAGATCAACGACCGCGGCTTCGTGGTCGCTGACGGTAATCAGCGCACCGCCAACCCGAACGTCTTCGCGGTCGGCGACGTGGTCGCGAACACCCCCCAATTGGCCCACGTGGGTTTCGCCGAAGCCATAGTGGCGATCAAGACGATTCTCGGTGAGCCCGTGGTGCCCGTCGATTACGACCGCGTGCCGTGGGCGATCTATTCGAACCCCGAGGTCGCGTTCTGCGGACTGACCGAAGCGGCCGCCAAGGAGAAGGGCTACGACGTCGTCGTGAAGAAGGACCCCTTCGGTGGCAACAGTCGCGCGCAGATCATCGGTGACACCGACGGTGTCGTGAAGATCATCGCTGAGAAGCGACCCGACGGGACCGCCGGGCAGATCCTCGGCGTGCACATGGCGGGCCCCTGGGTCACCGAGCAGCTCGGTGCCGGTTACTTCGCGGTCAACTGGGAGGCGACCGCCGAGGAGGCGGCCGCGCTGATCCAGCCGCATCCGTCGTTGTCCGAAACGTTCGGTGAGACGCTGCTCGCGCTCGCCGGGCGGGGACTGCACGTTGGCTGACGTCACGCTTCCGTCGCTGGGCGAGTCGGTCACCGAAGGCATCATCACCCAGT
>DAIOEY010000130.1:0-1275 GCA_036745995.1 Acidimicrobiales bacterium
TCGCGCACCATTCGGATCCGGTGGTCGAAAACCAGTTGGGCGCACTCTTCGCTCAGCGCGTCGTCGGGGTGGTCATGTGAGTCGGTGACCTGACCGTCGGTCACCCACACCACCGTCTCGCGACCTCGTCGCTCGCCAATGGCCCAGCGCAGGATTGGTCCGTCGACGCCATTACCCACGTTGCCCGAAGGACACGTGGTCGCGACGACGCCGCGCGACGCGAGCACCCACGCGTTCGCCGTGGCGCCACTGTCACCGGGCCGATGGCTGTAGCCGACAATCAGTGCGTCAGGGGCACGACGAAGCAGCGCCGCGAGGTCACTCTGGTCAATGTCCATCGATCCCGATTGATCGATGACGACGATGCCGCCGTGACGAAAGGCGCGTCGAGTGAACGCTCGCTGCTGTGGGTCGGTGAGCAGTCGACTCGGGTAGCGCATCACGGTACCGGTGTTCGACGCCGTCAGTCGTCGAACACCCGGGGCCCGGGGCCGTCGTCGCGACTCGCCCGCCTCGGCGAAGCACAGAGGCGCGAAACGACCCGTCGGCGGTCGTCGACCACCGGCTTCAAGTGAACGGCGAAATTGACGAAGCTCGTCGGCGTTTCGCGGAACACGCGCCGCCATTGACTGGCTGAGTAGTCGGGCCAGGACCTCGGTGTAGTGCGCGTAGCCGTTGGGGACCCCACGGTCGTCGCGCCGCGTCGATCCGAGTGACGCCGTCGAGCAACTCGCGATCACGTGGAGACTGCGTTTTCGGATCGCGCGCATTGCCGGCAGCCACGACGGATTGCCAGAGCGAATCCCGCTCAGGTACTCGCGTTCGGCGCCCGTTCCCAGTACCGCGAGCAAGAAGCAGACCGCCTCGCCCCAGGCACCCGTCTCGGCCAGTCGCCGACCGCCAATCTTTTCGGAGCCGTCGCGCAGCAGCGTGACGTTGAAGCCGAGCCGAGCCAGCAACGAATTCACCCGAAACTCCTCGGCGCACTCGAGAGCGCGAGGTGACACGTCTCCGAAGAGCGTGGCCCACGCGAGGCCGTGGGGACTCACTCTCGCGTGCATCAGCTCGTGCGCGCGAACAACGCGCGAGCGTTCATCGGCGCCGAGCGGGACAGCCAGTACTCGTTCAGTAAGGTCGCAGCTCGCTTCACCACGCAGCGTCGAGCCGCGTTGCACTTGCCACGCCCGGGACGCGAACTCGTCGTCGCGACCCGTCACCAGTTCGGGGAACACGCTGACGTCCGTCACGCCAGCGCACCGATCGAGAGCGCGTCGA
>DAIOEY010000130.1:1375-4951 GCA_036745995.1 Acidimicrobiales bacterium
GAGAAGTCCGGTCCTGGCGTCACCCACTCACCACTTTCGGGATTGCGCCAACGAGCCGATTCCGGCGAGTCGGTCATCGCGAGCAGCGTGCTGAGTGCGTCGCCGGACGCCCGGTCGACCTCATCGACGACCAGGCGTCCGCCACGCCCGCGTGGCCCGCGCCACGAGCGGATGGCCGGCCCCTCGCGCCACTCCCATCGTCCCTCGCCCACGGGCATCCACGTCCCGGTGATCTCACCCGTCGTGAGGTCCTCAGTGCACACGAGTCGTTCGGCTACGGCGCCGCCGGCGCCGTAGCGAAGGGCGGTGAACGTCTTTCCCGTCCCCGGAGGTCCGTAGAGGAGTACGCGGTCGATCCCCGCGGCGAGCACGTCCGCGAGGTCTCGCCAACACTGCCCGGCTTCTTGCGTTACGTCGTCGAACTCCATACCGTCTCCCTTTTCCGGCGACGCAACGGTCGCGCGACGTCGCTTCGCGACGTCAAGTCAGCCGGAGGGGTTTAACGCAATCGGTGTGGCACCGGTCAGATCGTGCAGTTCGTCGTAGGTGGTCGCGAAGACACAGTTCGGTGTGCCGCAGGCCGCCCACAACTGATCGTACGTCGCGAGTGTCTGATCGAGAAAGACCCGAAGGGCCGACGGCCAACCGGTTGGCGACACTCCCCCGATGGGTTGACCGGTCGCTCGACGGACCTCGTCGGGTGTGGCCTGGCGCGCCGAGGTGCCCCCGGCGAAGGCGCAGAGCGCGACGGTGTCTACACGGAACGCACCGCTCTTGATCACGACGACCGGTTCATCATCGACGACGAAGACGAGGCAACTAGCGATCGCCCCCACCTCACAATGAAGCGCCATCGCGGCGTCGGCGGCGGTCTTGGTCGACGCGGCGAACTCGCGAAACGGTCCGCGCACCCCACGGGCGGCGAGGGCGTCGGCGACGCGCTGAGCGCTGGCGTGCAGCCCGTCTGAACCCCTACGTTCCGTCGACATCAAGTGCTCAGACGTCAGCGCCCAAGTACGCGCGTCGGATTCGGTCGTCGCCGAGCAACGCGTCGGCTGAGTCTTCGAACCGTACTTCCCCGTTCTCGAGGACATAGCCACGATCGGCAATTCGTAGCGCTTGGTTCGCGTTCTGCTCGACGAGAAGAACGGTCACGCCCTCGTCACGAATGCGTCCGATGATCTGGAAGATCGACGCGATGATCTTCGGCGCGAGTCCGAGACTCGGTTCGTCCAACAACAGAAGGCGCGGCTTGGCCATCAGCGCTCTACCGATCGCCAGCATCTGCTGCTCGCCACCCGACAGCGTTCCACCCAGTTGCTTCTGGCGCTCACCCAAGACGGGGAACAGTGCGAAGATGTGGTCAAACTCTTCGTGGAAATTTCCGCGGCGGCCGAACGCGCCCATTTCGAGGTTCTCCTTCACCGACATCGTTGAGAAGATGCGACGACCCTCTGGAACGTGACCGAGACCCATCCCGACGAGCTCGTGGGCCGGCCGCTTCTGCACTTCGACGCCCTCGAGCAAGACGCGTCCGGAGTAGGGCTTGTGCAAGCCCGAGATCATCCGAAGGGTGGTGGTCTTGCCCGCACCGTTCGCGCCGAGGACCGTGACGATCTCACCTGGTTGGATATTGAGTGACAAGTTGTGAATCGCGGGAACCGACCCGTAGCGCACGACGACGTTCTCCACCTGGAGCATCGGAGTGGTCATTGCGTGCCCGCCTCTTCGTTCGTTCCGAGATACGCCTCGATCACCTTTGGATTCTCCTGAATGTCGCGCGGCGTTCCCTCTGCGATGATGCCCCCGAAGTTGAGTACGACGAGACGCTGCGCCACCGCCATGACCAGCTTCATGTCGTGTTCGATCAGCAGAATGGAGATGTCGAGTTCACGGTTGATCCGAATGATGAGTTCGCCGAGGGCCAGTTTCTCTGATGGGTTCGTACCGGCCGCCGGCTCGTCGAGCAGCAGTGCCCGGGGGTTCGTCCCCAAGCATCGAGCGATCTCCAACCGTCGGCGATCACCGTAGGGCAGCGAGTCGGCCAGCGTGTTGGTGCGATGGGTGAGGCCAACGTACTCGAGCAGCTCGTGCGCCTTCTGGTCGGATTCCTTCTCCTCTCGTCGCGTTCGAGGCAACTTCAGCATCGCACCGACGGGACCGGTCTTCTGGTGGGCCTCGACACCAATCTTCACATTCTCGAATGTCGTGAGCGCATTGAACATTCGACTGGTTTGAAACGTTCGCGCCACTCCCGCCCGTGCGACACGATGAGGCTGGCGACCAACGACTGAGATCGACTTCCCCGGCACGGGCTGAAAGATGATCGATCCCTCTTGGGGTTCGTAGACACCGGTCAAGCAGTTGAACAGTGACGTCTTGCCGGCGCCGTTGGGGCCAATCACGCTCAGAATCTCTCCGCGACTCTGTTGAAGGCTTACGTCATTGAGACTGGTGACACCACCGAAACGCAGCGTGACGTGTTGAACATCAAAGATGAAATCCTGATCCGTCACGATGGCTGCTCCTGCGTGATCGGTCCGAGCGAATCCGCAGAACCGAGTCCCGCCTCGGAATCGAGGATTTCCCTTCGCCGGCGACGTGACGGTATGAGTCCTTGCGGTCGGAAGATCATCATGATGACGAGCAAGGCGCCGATGTAGAGGTAGAGGTCCGTTTGTTGATAGCCGAAGTACGAGTGGAACGTCAGGTACGACGGAAGCCACTGGAGGAAGATCGCCCCGATCAACACGCCGAGGATCGAGCCCATGCCGCCAAAGATGACGAGAACGAGAATGGTGATCGAGAGCGACAACACGAACGAGTTCGGAAAGAGTACCCCGACCTTCACCGCAGTGAAGACGCCCGCGACGCCAGCAGTGGACGCGCCCATGGAAAACGCCATCACCTTGTACTTGAGAGCATTGATACCGAGCGACTGCGCGGCGACCTCGTCCTCGCGGATTGCCGCCCACGAACGCCCGACCTTCGAGTGGTTCAAGAAGTCGAACAAGAAGATCGCCGGAATGAGGATGCCGATCATCAAGTAGTAGTACGAAAGCGGATTGGACGGATTCCACACGTAATGAATACCAAACAGGTTGACGCTGAACCCCGAGATCGTTCCGGTGCCCGCCGAACCACCGGTCACGGTCACCCAGTCATTGGCGAGGACGTAGATGATCTCACCGAATCCGAGGGTCACGATGGCGAGGTAGTCACCGCGCAGGCGCAACGTCGGGAGACCGAGCAGCACGCCGGCCAGCATCGCAATGACCACCGCGAAAGGTATGACCAAGAAGGAGTTCAGATGAAAGGGTGGTTGCAGGGGCAAACCTCCCGAGAAGTACGCAGTGACGTAGGCACCGAGCGCGTAGAACGCCACGTAGCCCAAGTCGAGCAGTCCGGCGAATCCCACCACGATGTTCAAGCCGATCGCGAGAAGGCAGAACACACCTATTTGTTGGTAGAGCGAAATCTGCCAGTAGAGGGACAGGTACTTCGGCGCCTCGTACACGAGGAAGCCAGCGGCCACGTACGTAAGGATCCGCATCGACGGCGTGACCACGAGCGTGC
>DAIOEY010000131.1:0-2436 GCA_036745995.1 Acidimicrobiales bacterium
CTTGCACGACGCGAGCGACGGCGTCGTCGCGTTCGCGGCGACACCCGAGGTCAATGAGAATGCGGTGAGCGCTGAAGCACCCACGATACCGGCGAGCGTGAGACGAATTGTGCGCATCTGATTCCCTTCAGGACCGTCCAGATTCTGGTGTTTCGTAGTGTAACGCCGGTCGAGGCTACTTTTCGGTGGCCGCAAGGCACGGCCACGGCACGCCCTTGGCGGACGCACCGCTGACGAATTGTTCGCTCGACACCTTCGGGAATCTCCAAAGATTCCCCACTTTGGGCGGTGAGTCACTATGATGGCTCCGCTGGGAGAGGTGGGTGAGTTCGGTTTAAACCACATTCCTGCTAAGAATGCGGCCTGTTAACGCGGGCCCGAGGGTTCAAATCCCTCCCTCTCCGCCGTCACACCGAGCGCAGCGCGCTCGGTGTTGCCATCTAATGAGGAGACGCCCGTGCGGTACTGGATCGAGACACTCGGGTGCCCCAAGAACCACGTCGACTCGGAGAAGCTCGCGGGTCTGTTGCAGTCTCAGGGTTACGACGTCGCCTCGTCGGCCGAAGATGCCGATCTGGTCGTCGCCAACACCTGCGCGTTCATCGAAGCGGCGCGTGAGGAGTCGATCGAAACCGTGCTCGAACTCGCCGATCGAAAGCATCGCGGGGCCCGACTCGTCGTCACGGGTTGCATGGCCGAGCGCTACGGCGACGAACTTGCCGCCGCGCTGCCGGAGGTCGATTTGGTGGCCGGTTTCGGCGAGAGTCTCACTGAACCGGCGCCGTCAACGCCGGTGGCGCTGCGCCGTCGCCCGGCGCCGGCCTTTGACCTCCTGAACCTTCCGCGACCGGCGACGACGTCGCCGTGGGCGTACGTCAAGATCGCCGAAGGGTGCGACCGCCGCTGTGGTTTCTGTGCGATTCCGACCTTTCGCGGCGACCAACGATCGCGATCGAGTGACGAGATCCTCACGGAGGCGCGAGCCCTGGTGAGTGGCGGCGTGCGCGAGATCGTCCTCATCGCCCAGGACCTCGCGAGTTGGGGTCACGACCGGCGCCGCGCCGGGCGCGGCGAGGCGGTCGAGGTCCTCGACGAGGGCGGGACCCAACCACTCATCGAACTGACGAACACGCTGCGCGGTGAAGTCGATCGGGTTCGTCTCTTGTACCTCTACCCGTCGGGTCTGACCAGCGGATTGATCGAGACGATCCTCTCGACCGGCGTGCCGTATTTTGACCTGTCATTGCAGCACGCGTCGCGACCGATGCTGCGAGCGATGCGACGTTGGGGTGACGGGGACCGCTTCCTGGAACGCATCGCCGCGATTCGTTCGGCCGATCCTGAGGCCACCTTTCGCTCGTCGTTCATCCTGGGCTATCCCGGAGAGACCGAAGAGGACCAGCAGGAGCTGCTCGCGTTCATCGAAGCGGCCCAGTTGGACTGGGCCGGGTTCTTCACCTTCTCCGCCGAGGACGGGACGTTCGCTGAAGGACTCGGTTCACAGGTCCCCAAGGAGCTCGCGCTCGAGCGACTTCGTGAAGTGAGCGAAGTGCAAGACGCGATCACCGCTCGGCGACGCGACGCGCTCGTGGGATCGCGTCAGCGACTGCTCATCGACGCGCCGGGTGTCGGTCGTAGTGTGCGCGAATGTCCCGAGATTGATGGCATTGTGATGGTGGACTCCACATTGGGCGTGGGGACCATGGTCGACTGTGAAATAGTGGCGAGCCACGGAACGGATCTGGAGGCGGTGCGGGTATGACAGCCAGGCAACCTACTTACGGTGAGTCCGCGCTCATGACGCCCGCTAATCTCATGACGGCGTTCCGCCTCCTCGTGGCGCCGCTCTTCATCTACCTGATCATCGTGCACCGGATCTCCTGGTGGACGTCGCTGGTCGGATTCCTCGCCGCCGCGTCGGACTACTTCGACGGTATCGTCGCGCGCCGTCACGGCACGACGAGATCGGGCGCGTTCCTCGACCCGCTCGCCGACAAGATCATCGTGCTCGGCTCGCTCTACGCCCTGGTCGCGGCGCGACCCCACGGGCTGAAGAGTTTCATCGCCCCGGCCATCCTCATAACCCTGCGCGAGATCTGGATGAGCGTCTACCGCTCGCGCGCCGCGAAGCGGGGCATCTCGATCCCCGCGAGCAAGCTCGCCAAGTGGAAGACCTTCACCCAGGACTGGGCGATCGCGTTCTGCGTGTTGCCGGTGACGGCGCACCACGCCCTCCTCGGGGTGGTGACGATCTGGATTGCGGTCGTGTTGACGCTCTACACCGGTTGGCAGTACTACGCGCAAGGCAAACAGGCGGTCGTGCGTGCGAGTTGAGATCGTCGCGGTGGGAACCGAACTGCTACTGGGCCAGATTCCCGACACCAACTCGCAGTGGTTGGGTGAGCAGCTCGCGGCGAACGGTATCGCGTCGCACTT
>DAIOEY010000131.1:2536-4944 GCA_036745995.1 Acidimicrobiales bacterium
GAACAACCTCCTGCAGGCCGACGTGCCACGCGGCGCCTCGGTCATCGCCCAGACCCGCGGCACCGCTCCCGGACTCATCTGTCCCGTCGGCCAGAAGGTCGTCTACGCCGTGCCGGGTGTGCCCTATGAGTTGGCCGACATGTTCGAACGGGCGATCCTGCCCGATCTCTTGCAACGTGAACGAGCTTCGGGGCGTACGTCGGTGATCACGAGCCGCGTGCTTCGAACGTGGGGGGCGAGTGAGTCGGGTCTCGCCGAAGCCGTCGGCGCGCGATTCGACGCATTGGCTGGTGACGGGCGGATGACGATCGCGTTTCTCGCCTCGGGGATCGAGGGCATCAAGGTCCGCCTGACCGCGCGCGGTGACGACGCGCAGCACGCCGCGGCGTTGCTCGGCGAAGAGGAGATTCTCATTCGCGATCTCATCACCGCGAGCTTCGGCGACATCATCTTCGGTGTCGACGACGAGACGATGGAGGACGCGGTCGCTACGCGCCTGTTGGCCCGTGGCGCCACGCTCGCCGTCGCCGAGTCGGTGACCGGTGGTCTCATCGCGAGTCGACTCGTCAACGTCGCCGGTGCGTCGCAGTGGTTTCGCGGTGGCGTCGTCAGCTACGCCTCTGACGTGAAGTTCGATCTTTTGGGCGTGGCGCGCGGACCCGTCGTCAGCGCGTCGGCGGCTGAGGAGATGGCTGTGGGCGTGCGCCGCGTGCTGGGCGCTGACGTCGGTCTCAGTGTCACCGGCGTCGCGGGACCCGAAGAACAGGACGGCCAACCGGCCGGAACGGTCTTCATCGGCGTCGCGATCGGTGACAGCGTCGAACACGTCCTCGTGCACCTGCCGGGTGACCGTCCACGAGTGCGGGCCTACAGCGCCATCAGCGCGCTCGACGCACTGCGTCGCACGTTGGACCGGATGAGCTGACCTCGTGGATTGTCACGTAGTGTCGCGATGAGAACGCGGAGGAACGCATGTCGTCACTAGAGATTCGCGTGGAACCGTCATCGATGGGATTCGACGCGGCACGTCTGGAGAGGATCCAGTCCCACTTTGACGCTTACGTCGCCGACCGGCGTCTGCCGGGATGGCTCGCGACCGTGTCGCGAGGCGACGAACTCGTGTGGACCGGCAAGGGTGGCCACCGCGATCGAGAGCTCGACCTACCGGTGACCGACGACACGATCTGGCGCATCTACTCAATGACCAAACCGATCACGTCGATCGCGGCGATGATGCTGTACGAAGAGGGTCGATTCGACCTCAACGACGAGGTCGGCCGGTGGATCGAGGATCTGCGTGAACCACGCGTGTACGTGAGCGGTCCAGCGAGTAGTCCCGTGACCGTACCGGCGCTCGAGCCGGTACGCGTGCACCATTTGCTCACGCACATGAGCGGTCTGACCTACGGCTTTCAACACACGCACCCGGTTGACGAGATCTATCGCAACAAGGGTTACGACTTCGCGTACGCCCCCGACGCCACCCTCGTCCAGGCGGTGCACGACTGGTGCACGAGCCCGCTCCTTTTCCAGCCGGGAAGCCGATGGAATTACTCGGTTTCCACCGACGTGCTGGGTCGCCTCGTCGAGCTGTGGAGCGGCCAGACCCTGGACGTCTTTCTTCGAGAGCGCGTCTTTGATCCCTTGGGCATGGACGACACCGACTGGTGGTGTCCCGAGGAGAAGCAGGATCGTCTGGCGATGCTGTACGTCCCGTTCGGAGGGGACTCGTTCCGCTACGAAGACCTCGCCCACGCCGCGACGCGACCCCGTCAGTTCTTCGACGGCGGAGGGGGACTGGTGTCGACGGCGCACGACTACGAACGCTTCATGGGCATGCTGCTGCGTGGCGGTGAGCTCGGCGGCGTGCGGCTGGTCTCCGACCGTACCTTGCAGCTCATGACCGAGAATCACCTGCCCGATGACGCGGACCTTGAGAAGATGGCGACCGATTCGTTCTCGGCGGTGGACCATGCCGGTGTCGGCTTTGGGCTCGGATTCTCTGTCGTCCTCGACCGGCGCAGGAACAAGAGCCTGACCTCGGAAGGATCCTTCGCCTGGGGTGGCGCAGCGTCGACGGCGTTCTGGGTCGACCCCGTCGAGGATCTCACCGTCGGCTTTTACACCCAGTTGCTGCCGAGCGGCACGTACCCCATCCGGCGCGACCTGCAGCAGCTGGTCTACCAGGCACTGGTCGACTAGTCAGGAGGCGACGATGACCCACCTCGGGACCCTGGGGAATCCGTTCGAGGGAGGCCCGAAAATCCCATCTACGAACACTTGTTCGTAGTACCCTGAAGACGGGTGGAGCCCGACCGATGTCACAACAGGTACCTAGCGTGCCGCGAGTGAATAAGAACAAGGAGAACGTAATGGCAACTGATGACCGCGCGAAGGCTCTTGATGCC
>DAIOEY010000132.1:0-4863 GCA_036745995.1 Acidimicrobiales bacterium
GAGTTCCGCAAGTACTCCTACGGTCAAGGTCAGCACGTTCAACACGAGCTACTCGACCATGAAGTACCTCAAGACCATTGTGCACAAGGGTAAGGGCTCCATCGCCGTTATCCTGCCCGACACGAAGTCGTCAGCGCGCTACACGCAGTTTGACGCTCCGAACCTGATCAAGGCCTTCAAGGCCGCTGGTCTGACGAGCAAGCAGTACATCGTGCAAAATGCTCAGGGCAGCCAGGCAACGCAGTTCAACATGGCCCAGGCCGACATCTCCAAGGGTGCCAAGGTCTTGATCGTTGACCCGATTGACTCCACCACTGGTGCCGTCATTGAAGGCTTCGCCAAAGCGCACGGTGTCAAGGTCATTGACTACGACCGTTTGACGTTGGGTGGAGCGCGTGCTTACTACGTCAGCTTCGACAACGTGGCCGTTGGTACCTTGATTGGCAAGGGTGAAGTTGCTTGCCTCACCGCGTGGAACGTGACGAATCCGGTGGTGTACATATCGTACGGTTCACCGACTGACAACAACGCCACGTTGTTCGCCAAGGGCTACAACGCGGTTTTGGCCGCTGCGGGCTTCAACACCACGGCGACCACACTCACCGGTGCCAAGCAGTCGGTGCTCGAGAGCGCAGGAACGTGGGACGCGACACAGGCATTGACCGACTTCCAGGGAGCCTTCACGGCCCACCCGTCGATCAACGCAGTGTTGACGCCCAATGACAACAACGCGTCGGGCATCATCGCGAACCTGCAAAGCAAGGGTCTGAAGCCAAAGACCATGCCGTTCACCGGTCAGGACGCGTCGCTCGTTGGTTTCCAGAACGTAATTTCTGGCTACCAGTGCGGCACGGTCTACAAGCCGATTTGGCTTGAAGCTCAGGCGACAGTCGCGTTGGCCGTGTACCTGCGCGCTGGTATCAAGCCACCTGCGGGCTTGGCCAATGGCACTACAACTGACACGGTGACGCACGCCAAGGTCCAGTCAGTTCTGCTGACCGCGACCTGGGTCACTGCGGACAAGGTTCAGTCGACGGTGATCAAGGACAAGGTCATCAAGGCCTCGGACCTCTGCACCTCGAGTGCGCCAACCGTACAGGGCTCCACGCAGCCCACGTACGCAACTGATTGCACGACGTACGGCATTAAGTAGTCTTTAAACAATGACGTCAGCCCCCGAGCCGCCGAGTCCCGTAACGTCCCTAACTGGACCCACGAGGATAGGCGGCTCGGGGGCTGACGCTTTTGATCCCGAGCACCTCTTGAGCATGCGCGGCATCGCCAAGAACTTTGGGGCAGTGCAAGCGCTTCGCAATGTCGACATCGACATTCCCGTTGGCGAGGTCACCGCCCTGATTGGCGACAATGGAGCGGGAAAGTCGACGCTCATCAAGGCCATTTCGGGAATCTGGGCACCGTCCGCGGGCCAGATTTTCTGGAAGGGCAAAGAAGTCCACATCCACACTCCTCGTGCCGCGACGGACCTAGGAATCGCGACCGTCTACCAGGACTTGGCCTTGTGCGACAATCTCGACATTGTCCAGAACATGTATCTCGGTATGGAAGTGACTCGGTTCGGCCTTCTGGACGAGATCAAGATGGAATTGGCGACTCTGAAGACACTCTCTGATCTGTCGGTAACGACAGTCAAGTCGGTGCGACAACTCGTCGGTTCTCTCTCTGGTGGACAGCGTCAGGCCGTCGCAGTCGCGCGTGCGGTGATGCGCGAATCTGAAATGGTGATTCTGGACGAGCCCACGGCTGCTTTGGGCGTTTCCCAGACGGCGCAAGTGCTCGAGCTCATTCGCACGCTGGCGGCTAAGGGCATCGCAGTGATCGTCATTTCACACAACCTGACCGACGTCTTCAGCGTCGCCGACCGGATCGCCGTTATGCATTTGGGCACCATGGTCAGCCACGGTCCGATTGCCAATTACGACACGGCGAGTGCCGTCGAATTGATCACGACCGGTGAATCCAGTCGCGTCCCTTCGACGCTCTCGCCTGCGCAGTAGCTGAAAGGTAGCTAGAAAGTGTCCACTCCGCACACGGAAGTTGAGTCGCTCGCGACGCCGGAGGATGAGGTATCGACGAATCTTGTCGCCCAATTGAAGCGAGTCTGGCAAGGCGACAGTGGACTGCTGCCGATCTTGTTCGGACTTGCGGCTCTGGTCATCTTCTTTGAAGTACGAAGTTCGGTCTTCTTGTCACCCGAGAACATCACGAATCTCTTCGTACAGTCAACAATCTTCATTCTTCTTGGCATGGCGGAGATTTGGTTGTTGTTGCTCGGCGACATCGACCTCTCCCTCGGCTACGCGACGGGTCTGGGCGGTGCCGTCGCCGTCATTCTCGTTTCGAGCAACTACCGGTGGCCCTGGTACCTGGCCCTTCCGCTCGCCCTCGTCGTCACAACGGCGTGCAGCGCATTGAGCGCCTTCATCATTATTCGATTCCGCCTTCCATCATTCATTGTGACGCTGGCGATGTTCTTGGGCTTGGAAGGTGCACTGCTCTACGTCATCAACGCACAGGGAACCGGGGGATCGGTCTCAGTACAGGACAATGTCCTCTACAACCTCGTTAACGGCAACCTGACGCCCTTCGCAACGTGGATTTTCGTCATCATTGTCTCGGCACTCTTGAGCGTGATGATGCTTCGCGCCGATGGCGCACGTCGAAGGAGCGGTCTGGGTGGTCGTCCCCTGTGGATCACGGTCTCCAAGATCGTCATGTTGGGCGTAGCTGGGTTGCTCCTGATTCTGGTCTTTAACGCCAACCGATCAAGCTTCGCTCACGTGGTTGGTATGCCGTTCGCGATTCCCATTGATCTCTTCGTACTCGCCGCTGGAACGTTCATTCTCACCAAGACCAAGGCTGGCCGCTACATCTACGCGATTGGTGGCAATACCGAGGCGGCCCGGCGCGCGGGTGTCAACGTGAACCGGTATCGGTTGTTGGCCTTCATGCTCTCCGGTTTCACCACCGGCATTGCAGGGCTGCTTTACGTGTCACGACTTGGTGGGATTTCAACCGGCATCGAGGGCGGCACGTACGTGCTCTACGCCGTCGCGGCCGCGGTCATTGGTGGCGCCAGCCTCTACGGTGGCCGTGGCAAGATGATTCACGCCTTGCTGGGAGGCCTCGTAATTGGCACCATCGCCAACGGCATGTCTCTCTTGAATATGAACGCGGCGACCCAGTACATCGCGACCGCATTCGTTTTGTTGGCGGCCGTCATTGTCGACTCGCTGGCGCGACGAGGGAACACCAGCGCCGGTTAAACGCTTTGCTGACGTAGTCTGAACGTCATGGAGGTCTCTCTCGACGGTCGTGTTGCGCTGGTAACAGGCGCGAGCCGCGGCATCGGTCTCGCCATCGCTCACCGCATTGTCGACGCTGGTGGGCGAGTCGTTATTTCTTCTCGAAGTGAGGACAACCTACAAGCTGCGCTCGCGACGTTCGCGGACCCGCAACAGGTCTTGACGGTGGCCGCGCACGTGGGCTATAGCTCCTCGGCGGCGCGCCTCGTCAGCACGACGGTGGATCACTTCGGTTCACTCGACATCCTCGTCAACAACGCCGGCACGAACCCCTACTTCGGACCCCTCGTCGACATCGACGAGGGAAGGATGCAAAAGACCTACGAAGTGAATCAGGCCTCGGTACTGTTTCACACCGCCGCGGCGTGGCGCCACTGGATGCGCGATCAAGGCGGCGTGGTGCTCAACATCGCGTCCGTCGGCGGGCTCGGTCCCGAGCCGAACCTCGGTTGGTACAACGTGACGAAATCGGCGGTCATTCACCTGACCAAGCAGCTGGCTTTCGAACTGGCCCCGGGCGTGCGGGTGAACGCCATCGCGCCCGGTCTCGTGCGCACCGAACTGGCTCGAGCGCTGTGGCAAGAGCACGAGGCCGAGATGGTGTCGCACATCCCGTTGCGCCGCCTCGGTGAGCCCGACGACATCGCGTCGGTCGCTCTCATGCTGATCAGTGACGCCTCGTCGTGGCTGACCGGCCAGGTCGTCGTCGTCGACGGCGGCACGACGAATCAGCCGTCGGGTGGCGTGGGCTAGAACAGGTTGGGCAGGTCGTTTCTGCGGACCTTGCCGTTAGCGGTGCGCGGTATCGCCGCGACGTAGCGGATCTCCTTGGGCTTGGCCCAGGGTCCGATACGTTCGCTGGCGACCGCGATGATCGCGTCGTCGAGTGGGGTCCCGTCACCCACGACCAGCGCAACGACTCTTTCGCCCCACTCGTCGTCGTCGACGGACGTGACCGCCACGTCACGGATACCCTTCAGCGTGGCGAGAACCGCTTCGAGGTCCTCGGGCCAGAGCTTTTCCCCGCCGGTATTGATGACGAAACCCACCCGACCGCGGACGTGCACGCGACCGTCGATGACGTAACCGGCGTCGCCCGTGGGGAACCAGTCGTGGAGTCCGTCCGGTCCGGTCACTCGCGGCCGAGGACCGTTGCGGTACGAGCGAAAGAGGGTGGGCGAGCGCACGAGCAGTTCGTCGTCGACGCTCGCCACCTCGACGCCGTCGAGTGCGACGCCGTCATAGACGATGCCCGATCCGGTCTCGGTCATGCCCCAGGTCGTGACGACGTTCTCGGCGCGAGGAGACGGAGGGTGCCCACCGCCGAGCAGCACCGTCGCGAAACCGCTGAGGTCGTGTCGCGCCAACTGCGTGCGAACGACCGCCACGTGGGTGGCACCTCGTTGAGGCGCGAGCTCGAGATCCTCAGGGTCGCCCCACAACAGTGAGGCGTCGCTCAAGACGGCGCGCAGCATCACGGCGAGTCCGCCGATGTGATTGGCCGGCAGACACGGGTACCAGACCGGCGTCGTGTCGCCGC
>DAIOEY010000133.1:0-4805 GCA_036745995.1 Acidimicrobiales bacterium
CGAACTTCATGTTGACGTACTTGCGCACGTAGGTCGCCAGCGGCACGCCGTGCTGGAGTCCCAGGCTGATCGAGATCGAGAAGGCGTCCATGATGCCCGCCAGTGTCGAGCCCTGCTTGGAGACCTTGATGAAGGCCTCGCCCGGTCGTCCGTCCTCGTATTCACCGACCGTGACGTAGCCTTCGCAGTCCGCCACGCGGAAGGCGAAGGTTGTCGACACGCGACGACGAGGGAGGCGCTCGCGCACGGCGCCGACGACGACGTGGGATCCTTCCGTCTTGGCGAGTTCCAACGCCGCCTCGAGCTTGTGGATCTTGGTGTACAGCTCAGCCGCCACCGAGTCGGTCGCGGTAACCGACGACGTTGACTCGTCGCCGTCCTTCTTCGCGGTCGAGAGTGGTTGACCGACCTTGCAGTTGTCACGGTAGATCGCGACGGCCTTCACGCCGAGGCGCCACGCGTCCATGTGCAGGTTCGCGACGTCCTCGATGGAGGCGTCCTCGGGCATGTTCACGGTCTTGGAGATCGCGCCCGAGATGAACGGCTGGACCGCACCCATCATCTTCACGTGGCCGAGGTAGTGGATGGTGTTGTCGCCCATCGAGCAGGCGAAGACCGGCAGGTGCTCGTTCTTCAAAGCCGGCGCGCCGACGATCGACTTGTTCTCGTCGATGTAGGCCACGATCGCGGTCACCTCGTCCTCGTTGTAACCGAGCTTGCGCAGCGCACGCGGCACCGTCTGGTTGACGATCGACATGTTCCCGCCGCCCACGAGCTTCTTGAACTTCACGAGTCCGAGGTCCGGCTCGATGCCGGTGGTGTCGCAGTCCATCAACAGGCCAATGGTGCCCGTCGGGGCCAGCACCGAGGCCTGCGCGTTGCGCACGCCGTGGCGCTCGGCGAGTTCGACCGCGTCGTCCCAGGCCTGCTGGGCGGCTTCGAGGATCTCCGCGGGCGCCTTCAACTCGTCAATGACGTAGGACGCGTCGCGGTGCATGCGCAGCACGTTGACCATCGGCGCGGCGTTCTCGGCGAAGCCCTCGTGGGGTCCCATCCGGCCCGCGGTGCGCGCGCTCGTCGCGTAGGCGTGTCCGGTCATCAGCGCGGTGATCGCCGCCGCCCACGCGCGACCCTCGTCGGAGTCGTACGCGAGGCCCGAGGCCATCAACAACGCGCCGAGGTTGGCGTAGCCGAGGCCGAGCTGGCGGAACTTGCGCGAGTTCTCTGCGATCTTCTCGGTCGGGTAGTCGGCCGCGCCCACGATGATCTCCTGGGCGGTGAAGAGCACCTCGATCGACGCCGTGAAGGCATCGACGTCGAAGGAGCCGTCGGTGCGCAGGTACTTCATCAGGTTCAGACTCGCGAGGTTGCACGCCGAGTTGTCGATGTGCATGTACTCCGAGCAGGGGTTCGACCCGTTGATGCGCGCGGTGTTGGACGAGGTGTGCCACTTGTTGATCGTCGTGTCGAACTGCAGTCCCGGGTCCGCGCACTCCCACGCGGCGCGCGCGATCTGGCGCCACAGCTCGCGGGCCTTCACCGTCGAGATGACGCGTCCGTCGCCGCGCGCGACGAGGTCCCAGTCGCCGTCGTCGAGCACGGACTGCATGAACTCGTCCGAGACGCGCACGGAGTTGTTCGCGTTCTGGTACTGGATGGAGTGGATGTCCTTGCCGTCGAGGTCCATGTCGAATCCGGCGTCGCGCAACACGCGCGCCTTCTTCTCCTCGTTGGCCTTGCACCAGATGAACTCCTCGATGTCGGGGTGGTCGGCGTCAAGGATGACCATCTTCGCGGCCCGGCGCGTCTTGCCGCCGGACTTGATGGTGCCCGCGGACGCGTCGGCGCCGCGCATGAACGAGACGGGGCCACTCGCGGTGCCGCCGCCCTCGAGCGCCTCGGCGCTCGAGCGGATCTTGGAGAGGTTCACGCCCGCGCCCGAACCGCCCTTGAAGATGATGCCCTCTTCGGTGTACCAGTTGAGGATCGAACGCATGGAGTCCTCGACGGCGAGGATGAAGCACGCACTGCCCTGCTGGGGAACATCCTTCACGCCGATGTTGAACCAGACCGGAGAGTTGAACGCGGCCTTTTGGGTGACGAGCAGGTGCTTCAGTTCCGCACGGAACGTCTCGGCTTCTTCTTCGTCGACGAAGTAGTCGCGCTCGATCCCCCACGTCGTGACCGTGTCGACGATGCGGTCGACGACCTGCTTCAGACTGGTCTCGCGCTCGACGGTGCCGAGCGTGCCACGGAAGTACTTCTGGGCGAGGATGTTCGTGGCGTTGAACGACCACGCGGCCGGTACCTCGACGTCGAGCTGTTCAAAGGCCACCGAGCCGTCACGGAAGTTCGAGATGCGCGCGTCGCGACGGTCCCACACCAGGTCGTCGTAGGGGTGACGATCCTCGGTCGTGAAGTACCGACGAAGTCCAATTCCGAGTCGCTGAGGTGCGATAGCCATTTCCGTCTCCCATTTCCTGTCCGATTCCGACACTTCGAATGCCTCTCCCGCGCCATGGAGTCGGGAAGTCAAGAATAGTACTTCTCGACCCCCGGCCACAAGATGTAGTGGTGAAACCACTACGCGTCACAAGATGCTGTGTTATTACAGCACTGTAATTACACCGAGTCAACTCTATTTTATCGTTTTTTCATCAAACTTTCTCCGGCCGTCCGCCAGCCCAGTAACCGTCCGGAAACTCACTAGCCTGACCCTCGTGGACCTCATCCTCGCCCTCGACGCCGGCACGAGTGGCGTGCGTACGGTCGCCTTCGACCGAAACGCCCACGTCGTCGACACCGCCTACCGCGAGTTGACCCAGTACTTTCCCGAGCCCGGCCAGGTCGAACACGACGCCGCCGAGATCGCCGATCTGGCCGTGGCGACGCTGCGCGAGGTCGCCACCAACGCTCGCCACGCCGGTCACCGGGTCGTGGCGCTCGGCATCACGAACCAACGCGAGACGACGATCGCCTTTGACCGAGAGACTGGCCACCTCGCGCATCGCGCCCTCGTCTGGCAGGACCGGCGCACCTCGTCGTACTGTGACGAGCTCGCGAGGAACGGTCACGAACCGGCCGTGCGCGCGACCACCGGGCTGGTCCTCGACTCGTACTTCTCGGCGACCAAGATGCACTGGCTGCTCCAACACGGTGTGCTCGACCGCTGCGTCGCTCCGAGCCTCGCCACCGTCGACACGTGGTTGCTGTGGTGGTTGACGGGTTCCATCGAGGACGGCGTCTTCGCAACTGAACCGTCCAACGCGTCGCGCACGATGTTGATGGACCTCGACACGCTCGAGTGGTCGCCCGCGATGACCGCGTTGTTCGGCGTGCCGAGTGAGATGCTCGCGCAGATCAAACCCTCGTCGACGACCTTCGGCACGGTGCACGCCGACGTCGTGCCCGAATTGGAAGGCGTACCGATCACCGCGATCCTCGGCGACCAACAGGCCGCGTTGTTCGGTCAGGCGTGCTTCTCCCCCGGCCTCGTCAAGGCCACCTACGGCACCGGCGCCTTCGTGCTCGCCAACGCCGGCGACGCGGTGCCCGGTGTCGTCAACGGACTCATCACGACCGTCGCCTGGGACCTGGGCGAATTTGGACCGGCAACGTACGCGCTCGAGGGTTCGGCCTTCGTCGCCGGTGCCGCGGTGCAGTGGCTACGCGACGAACTCGGATTCATCGCGACGTCGAGTGACCTCGAGCCGCTGGCGCTGAGCGTCGAGAACAGCGGCGGCGTGCAGATCGTGCCGGCCTTCACCGGGCTCGGCTCGCCCTTCTGGCGCAGCGACGCGAGGGGATCGGTGACCGGTCTCAGTCGCGGCGTCGGGCGGGGCCAGATCGCGCGCGCGCTCGTCGAAGCCCTCGCGTACCAGGTGCGCGCGATGACCGACGCGTTCAAAGACGCCGGCGTCAACCTCACCGAGTTGCGCTGCGACGGTGGCGCGGCGGCGATGGACCTGTTGATGCAGCTCCAGGCGACGAACTCGCGCGTACCGGTCGTGCGCAGCCGCTCGCTCGAGGCGACCGCGCGCGGCGCCGCCACGCTCGCGGGGCTGACGATCGGGCTGTTCGGATCACTCGAAGACCTCGACGGTCTCTGGGAGTTCGACCGACGCTTCGATCCCGAAGAGCCACTGTTCGTCGACGCGGGCTACGCACAGTGGCTGCGCGCCGTCGAGCGCTCCTGAGAACCAGTACGTTGGGACGAGAAGGAGCACGATGAAGACCTACGACGCGACCATCATCCGCGAGGGACTCGCCTTCGGCGAAGGCCCGAGGTGGCACGACGGGCGGCTCTGGTACTCGGACTTCTATCGCCACGGCGTCTATTCAATGCAGGGCGACGGCAGCGACGAGCGCCTGGAACTCGAGGTGCCCGGCCAGCCGTCGGGTCTCGGCTGGACGCCCGAGGGCGACCTGCTCTGCGTGTCAGGTGTCGACCAGCGGATCCTGCGCGCACACGACGACAACGTGACGACGTTCTGTGACGTCAGCGAGTACTGCGGGTTCTGGGCCAACGACATGGTCGTCTCGGCGACCGGTCACGCCTACGCGGGGAGTTTCGGCTTCGACCTCGACCAAACGCTGCTCGACATCGGCGTCGAGGGACTGCTCGCGTCACCGCCCCCGACGACCAACCTGATCGTGGTGAGTCCGAGCGGTGAAGTGATCCAGACGATCCCCGACATGTCCTTCCCGAACGGATCGATGATCAGTCCCGACGGCGCCACGTTGTTCGTCAACGAGACCCTGGCGTATCGGATCAGTGCCTTCACCATCAACGCCGACGGCACGTT
>DAIOEY010000134.1:0-3377 GCA_036745995.1 Acidimicrobiales bacterium
TCGATCAGTCGATCGTCGACCGCTTCCTTCCGCCCTACGAACCGCGTCAGGTGCTGGACCCGGACGACCCGGTCTCCATCGGTGCGATGGTCGGCCCGGAGGCCTTCGAGGAGGTCCGCTACCTCGCGCACCTGCGCCAACTCGACGCGCTCGACCGGATCCCGGCGATCGCTTCGGAGTTCGAGGCGCTCACCGGACGTGACAGTGGCGGACTCGTTCGTTCGTATCGCTGCGAGGACGCCGAGACCATCGTGGTCGCCCTCGGATCGGTGCTCGGAACGATCAAGGACGCCGTCGACCTTCGCCGTGAGGCGGGCGACCGCGTCGGCGTCGTCGGGATCACGTCGTTTCGACCGTTCCCGAGCGCCGCGGTGCGCGCGGCGCTCGAAGGTGCCCGCCAGATCGTCGTCGTGGAGAAGGCCTTCAGCATCGGATTCGGGGGCGTGCTCGCGACCGACGTCGCCATGGCGCTGCAGGGAACGGCCTGTTCGCTGCGCAGCGTCGTCGCCGGACTCGGTGGACGCGCGATAACTCGTCGCTCACTCGAAGACCTCTTCACTCGAGCCGTCCGGGGCGAACTCGACGATCTCACCTTCCTCGATCTCGATTACGAGGCGGTCGAACGCGAGCGCACCCGCATGGCGATGACGCGACGTTCGGGACCGTCAGCCGAAAACCTGTTGCGCGACCTCGGTGGCAAGCCGTCCGTCGCGGCGAAGGGAACATCATGACGCGTCAGCCGGTCCGCTTCTACCAAGTCGGTAGCTTCGCCGTGGGCAATCGCCTCCTCGACGACGACGAGCGCACGGTGCAGTCGAACGCCGACCGGACCAACTCCATCGACTCCGGGCACCGCGCCTGTCAGGGCTGTGGCGAGGCGCTCGGCGCGCGCTACGCGCTCGACGCGGCGATGCGCGCGACCAAGGGTCGCTTGGTGGCGGTGAACGCGACCGGATGTCTCGAGGTGTTCTCGACCCCGTACCCCGAGACGTCGTGGCGCATCGCGTGGCTGCACTCGTTGTTCGGCAACGCCCCCGCGGTCGCGACTGGTGTCGCGGCGGCGATGAGGGTGAAGGGCAAGACCGACGTGCGCGTCGTCGCCCAGGCCGGCGACGGAGGTACGGTTGACATCGGATTCGGCTGCCTGTCGGGCATGTTCGAACGCAATGACGACGTGCTCTTTATTTGTTACGACAACGAGGGCTACATGAACACCGGCGTCCAGCGCTCCGCGGCGACGCCGCCAGGGGCTCGCACGGCCACCACCGACGCGGTGGGTCCCGAGCCGGGCAACGTCTTCGGCCAGGGCAAGGATCTGCCTCGCATCGCGATGGCCCACGACATTGCCTACGTCGCGACCGCGACGGTCGCGGACCTTCACGACCTCGAACGAAAGGTCGAACGAGCCATGGAGATTCGCGGAGCGCGCTATCTGCACGTGTTGGTGCCCTGTCCACTCGGTTGGGGCTCGGCGTCCGACGAGACCATCCACGTCGCCCGGCTCGCCAAGGAGACCGGTATCTTCCCGGTGTTCGAGGCCGAAAACGGAAAGGTGACGAACGTGTCGCCGATCCGCCACCGCACGCGGGTCGAGGAGTATCTGAAGCTCCAGCGCCGCTACGCGCACCTCTTCGGCAAGGCGCCGCGAACCGACATCATCGAGCACATCCAGGCGATCGCCGACGCCAACATCGAGCGTTACGGACTCTGTTCGGACGAGGACGACGCCGACCGACTGTTCGAGGTGCACGGCTGATGGAGACGCCCTTCGCGATCACCCTCGACGTCGGCTCGAGCCGGGCCAACCACACGGGTTCGTGGCGCGTCGAACGACCGGTCTACGTCGATCGGTTGCCGCCTTGCAACGACGCCTGCCCCGCGGGGGAGAACATCCAAGGTTGGCTCTACGAGGCCGAGTCAGGAAACTACGAAGCTGCGTGGCGCAAGCTGGTCGAGGAGAATCCCCTTCCCGCCGTGATGGGGCGCATCTGCTTTCACCCGTGCGAGACGGCGTGCAACCGCGCCCAGGTCGACGAGGCCGTCGGCATCAACGCCGTTGAGCGCTTTCTCGGTGACCTGGCGATCGAACGTGGCTGGCAGTTGGCTCCGCCGGGCCCCGACACCGCGAAGCGCGTGCTGGTCGTCGGCGCCGGCCCGGGCGGACTGAGCGCCACCTATCACCTGCGTCGTCTCGGTCACCAGGTTCGTCTCGTCGACTCAGCGGCCCAACTCGGCGGCATGATGCGCTACGGTATCCCCGCCTACCGACTCCCACGTTCCGTACTCGACGCCGAGATCGCCCGCATCGTCGCGATGGGCGTTGAGGTCGAGCTCAATCACAACGTGAGTGACATCGAACGAGAGCGCGACGAAGGTGGCTTCGATGCCGTCTTCCTGGCGGTCGGTGCCCAACTGGGTCGACGCGTGTCGATCCCCGCGGGTGATTCGGCCCGCGTGATCGACGCCGTCTCGTTTCTCCACCAGGTCGCCGACGACGACGCACCGATGCTCGGTCGTCGTGTCGTCGTCTACGGCGGTGGTGACACCGCACTCGACGCGGCGCGCACCGCGCGCCGTCTCGGCGCGACGGACGCCGTCATTGTCTATCGCCGCAACCAAGAACACATGCCGGCTCACGGCGAAGAGCTCGAGCAGGCGCTCGGTGAAGGCGTGACGATGCGCTGGCTCTCCACCGTCGACCGGTTCGAGGGCGACCACCTCGTGCTCGAGAAGATGCGACTGAACGCGGAGGGCTTCCCCGAGCCGACCGGGGAGTTCGAGGAACTGGGCGCCGACGCCCTCCTGTTGGCGCTGGGTCAGGACACCGACCTCTCACTGTTGGCCAAGGCTTCCGACGTCGTCGTCGCCGACGGCGTCGTCGAGGTCGTCGCGACGATGATGACGGGTCAGCGTGGCGTGTTCGCGGGTGGCGACGCCGTGCCGGCCGATCGCACCGCGACCGTCGCGATGGGCCACGGAAAGCGCGCCGCGCGCGGCATCGACGATTACGTCTTCGGACGTGTCAGTGCGCCAACCGAGCGCCACGAACTCGCGACCTTTGATCGTCTCAACACCTGGTACTACTCCGACGCCGCCCGAACGACGCGCCCGGAACTCGAGCGGATCCGCCGCCAGACCAACTTTGAAGAGGTCGTCGGGGGACTGAACGAACGCAACGCCCTCTTCGAAGCCCGGCGCTGCCTCTCGTGCGGGAACTGCTTCGAGTGCGACAACTGCTTTGGCGTGTGTCCGGACAACGCGGTCATCAAACTCGGTCCGATGCAGCGCTACGAATTTGACTACGACTTCTGCAAGGGATGCGGCATCTGCGTGAAGGAATGCCCCTGCGGCGCGATCGAGATGGTTCCCGAGCGCAT
>DAIOEY010000134.1:3477-4782 GCA_036745995.1 Acidimicrobiales bacterium
AGTCCCTCCACGTCGCGAAGTGTTACGACTGCTTGCTGGAGCTCAGGCAATTCGCGTATGGCCCGGTGAACGGCGTCGACCACGTCGGCGCGGGCGAGACGTCCCTCCACCAACTCCGTGAACGGTTGGGGCGCTTCGTTCCACATGCCGACGCTGTCAAAGCGCGTGCGCGACACGGGATTGACGGGATCGACGTTGACGACGCGGTGTTCTCGCGTACCGGTCTTCTTCGCGAGATTGACGGTAATGCGCAGCAACCACGTCTTGAACGTCGAGCGGCCCTCGAATCGCTCGGCGCCACGTAGCACGGCGATCCAGGTGTCCTGGGCCACATCCTGCGCGCTCGCGTCGGAGTTGACGTAGTGGCGAGCCACTCGCACGACGAGTGCGTGGTAGCGCTGCACGATCGCGCGGAACGCCGACTGGTCGCCGCCCAAGAATCTTGCCAACAGCTCTTCGTCGTGCACCAAGGCGATAGTAGTAGTGAAGAGAAGTCGTGGTCACGCGCCGTACCGGTAAGGAGACCACGCCTCGCAGAATTGTGCGTTCGCGCGGATGTGGTCCGTCGCAGATGACCTGACGTCGAACTGACTGACTGATGACCTTGCTGCCATCTCCCGGTGCCGGGTCCTTCGATCTATGTCCTCAGCAATAGGGAGCGGGAGTGTCAATTCGTTGGAGCGAGCTGGTGACGGTGCCGAATCGATCGTCGTTGCTGCGCCACGATTCGTACGCGTCATTGACCTCTTCGCGCGTTCTTGCGACGAAGTTCCACCACATCAAGACGGCTTCTTCAAATGGCTCTCCACCAAGCAGGATGGCTCGAGCAGCCTCACGAGGACTCACGTCAATCTCGTCGAGTCCTTGGGCGAGGTAGCCGAGTTTGCCCGGCTCGAGTCGCACACCGTTGACTGACAACTCGCCTTCGAGGACGATCATCGCGTACTCGAAATCTCGCTGGAGTGGAAGACGAGATGGACCACGAACCTCAAGATCGACACCGACGAGGGGAGTGTCATGTCGAGCCGGGCTCACGACGCCATTGAAATCGCCGACGAGTACGGTCGCTACCGTTCGATCAAACTCATCGCTCAGGAGCGTGGCGTGATGTTCGAAGGCCGGTGGTGCGCTGCGAGTTGATTCGGGAAGAGCAATCCAGAGCTGGATGCCCTGCAATGTTCCGCGGTAGTGGCCGGTTGCCTCTTCGGCGTGAGCCACGCCGTGCCCCGCCGTCATCAGATTGAGTTGGCCGGGCACGATGACCTGCTCCGAACCGAGACTGTCGCGGTGCAGCGCCTGTCCGTC
>DAIOEY010000135.1:0-4755 GCA_036745995.1 Acidimicrobiales bacterium
CATGCTGGCGTCGTAGACAGACGACCATGAACTTTTCCACCCAGACCAAAGGTGCCCTCCGTTCGCGGATCACCGCGGTGACGCTCGTCATCACCGTCGCCTCACTATCCCTGCTCAACGTGACCGCGGGCGCCGCGGCGAACCCCGGCTTCGTCCTGTACTCCGCCCAGGGTTACGACAAGGCCACCGTGACCGCCTTTAACGCGACCCACCCCGGATTCACGGTGACGCTCAACGACAACTCCACGGGGCCTCTCCTCCAACAGATCCAGGCTGAGGGCAACAACCCCAAGTGGGGCGCCCTATGGGTCGACGGGGCAACGGCTTTTGCCGAATTGGACCTCAAGGGAATGCTCGTCAAGCACAGCGTCCCCAAGGTCTCGTTCAACACCCTCGGCAAGGCCAACATTCCTGCTGACGGCAGTTTCACGCCGACCGGTCTCACCGTCACCGGCGCGCTGTGTTACGACTCGTCCCAGATCTCGGCTTCTCAGCTGCCCAACACCTGGGAGCAGCTGGCCGAGCCGCAGTACCAGGGCCTCGGGATGAACGACCCCTCACAGTCCGGTCCGACCTTCCCGCTCATCGCGGGGGTCATGAACTACCTGGGCAAGTTCAAGAGCGGTTCGCCCGCCAAGGCCGTCGCCGTGGGCAAGTCGTACTTCACGAGCCTGTATCAGAACGGCCTCACGGTCAACGCCACCAACGGTCCCACCATCGGCGCGATGGAGGGTCAGCAGATAAAGATGGCGATCATCCAAAGCTCGGCCTGTTACGCCGCGGAGATCAACGGCAGCTTCCCGAGCATGCGCGTCAAGTACCTCGATTCCTCCATCGCACTACCCGGCGTCATCGGCATCGACGCCAAGCAGCCGGCGATCGTTCGCGCGGACGCCCAGAAGTTCGTCGACTGGCTGATGACGCCCAAGGGACAGCACGCCATGCAGACGGGCGACCCGACGGGTGACTCCCTGTATTGGCCCGTCCTGAACGGCATTGCGCCGGCGAACAAGGTGATTCCGGCGCTGTCGACGACGCACGCCATCACGATCGACCCGTACGTGTGGGGACCGCTCGAGACGTCGATCAACTCCTGGTTCGACGCCAACATTGCCAACGGCTAAGTGGCGCAACTCTAGCGGTCGATGATTCGCGACGACGTCGTTGCCACGGTTGACCCGTCAACTGCGGCAACGATTCGTTTGAGGAAGGCCATCCAATGTCGTTAGTGAGCCAGCTGATGGCCACCTCGTCGCCCTCGGGTCTTGACGCCAAGCGCCGGTTCAGCCTCGGCGGCGTCGCCATTTGGGTGGTGCTCGCACTGCTCATCATCGCGCCCGTGATGAGTTTTCTCATCCTCGCCGTCAGTCCGCGCGCCTTCCAGCAAGGCTCGCAGTGGTTCACGCTCCGCTTCGTGTCCGAGGCCTTTCGGGGCTACACCGGTCGCGGCATCGCCGATTCACTGTGGGTCTCGACGCTGGTGTCGGTGTTGGCGGTGGGACTCGCGACGACGCTCGCGTGGCTGATCCATCGCACCAACGTCCTTGGTCGTCGCGTGTGGTCGATCGCCATGTGGATCTTGCTCATCATGCCGTCGTGGATGATGACGCTCGGTTGGACGGATTTGCTGCAACCTTTCGGTGCCGCCCACGCCCTGGGTATCAACACGCGTTGGATCTACGGCGAGTTCTTCGGTCCGTTCGGCATCATCATCGTGCTGACGACGGTGGCGCTGCCGTTCGCCTACTTCATCGTGTCGGCCGGCCTGCAGGGACTTGGTCCCGAGTACGAGGACGCCGCGCGGATCCACGGCGCCAGCCGAACACGGATGCTGCGCACCGTGCTGCCGATCATCGCGCCCGCTCTCCTGAGCGCCATCGCGATCAGCTTCGCCGAGACGATGAGCGATTTCGGCGTGGCGTTCACCCTCGGGTACCACAGTCACTTCCCGCTGGCGACGTACACGCTCTTCAGCGCGATCAGCACGTACCCCGCGAACTTCTCGGTCGCCGCGGTCATCGCGGTGGTGCTGATCCTCTCGACCATTCCGCTGATCGCCCTGCAGTCCAAGGTCATGAGGAGTCGCTCGTACGCCGTGCTGTCGGGTAGGACGAGGTCGGTGCGGCGCCGCGAATTTCGTCGTGGTCCGCGAATCGCGGCGACGCTCGGCGTCTCGTTGTTCTTCTTCATCGTCCTCGGCGTGCCGATACTCGGCGCGCTCGTGGGTTCGTTCGTGGAGAATCTGGGCATCTACTCCGCCAGGGGCGTCCACTTCACGCTGACCTACTACCAGCAGGTGCTGAGTCCCTCGATCGGCGGCAAGAGCCTCGGCGCGCCGCTGATCGAGTCGAATCAGCTGGGGTTGGTCGTCGCGTCCTGTACCGGTGTGCTCGCGGTGGTGCTGGCCCGAAGACTGGTCGCGTCGTCGGGGGGCTGGAGCCAACGCGTGACCGACGTCTTCCTGCTCGGCAGCGTCGCCGTGCCGGGCGTGGTGCTCGGTGTTGGCTACATCTTCTTCTACAACCTCAGTTTCATCACGCACAACGTCATCAACATCTACAAGACGCTGCCGCTCTTGATGTTGGCGCTGGTCGCCTCGTCACTGCCGGGACAGACGCGGTTCATGGCCGGACCCGTCAGTCAGATCCAGCCCTCGCTCAACGAGGCCGCGCGCGTGCACGGTGCGGGGCGATTGCGCGCCTGGCAGACAACGAACCTCCCGCTGATGTCGCGGATATTGCTGTGGGGCTGGCTCCTGACGTTCACCAAGACCATCTCGGAACTCGCGATCGCCCAGATTCTCTATCCGCCGAGCCAGGAGCCGGCGTCGGTGACGATTCAGGCCTACCTCGCGAATCTGCAACCGGGCACCGGCACCGCGATGACGGTGCTGACGTTGCTGGAGATGCTGGGCGTGATCGTGGTCGCGATGTTCCTCTATCGACTCCTCACCCCACGGGGTTGGCGTCGGGTTGGCTGGAGCGGGGTGCAGTCGTGAGTCTCAAGTCGCGCGAGCGCGCCGTCGGTGTCTCACTCCAGCATCTCCACAAGGACTTCGCCGACAAGGTGGCGCTCGAGGACGTCAACCTCGAGATCGAACCGGGAACGTTCCTCGTCCTGCTCGGTCCGTCGGGATCGGGAAAGACCACGCTGCTGCGGTGCCTCGCGGGTATCGAACGACCCACCAGCGGTGAGATCACCATCGGCGGAACGGTCGTCGCCAGCGCGCGCGCCTTCGTCCCACCCGAGCGACGGGGCCTCGCGATGGTCTTTCAGGACTACGCCCTGTGGCCACACCTGAGCGTAAGAAAGAACGTCGCCTATCCGTTGAGGACGTCGTCGCGCGCAAAGTCCCAGCGCGACGAACGGGTCGACGACCTCTTGGAGCGCGTGGGCATCGCCCATCTCGCCGAGCGCTTCCCCAACCAACTCTCGGGCGGCGAACAACAGCGCGTGGCACTCGCCCGGGCACTGGCGGCCGACGCCGGACTCATCTTGTTCGACGAACCACTCTCCAATCTCGACGCCGACCGGCGCGACCAACTACGCGTTGAGATCGCGACGTTGACCCGCGCGACCGGCGCGACCGTCGTCTACATCACGCACGATCAGTCCGAGGCCTTTGCGCTCGCTGACCGCGTCGGTGTCTTGAACCAGGGCCGACTCGTCCAGATCGACACGCCCGAGGCGATCTACCGCAGTCCCGCCAACGCCTTCGTCGCCCGATTCACCGGTGTGGCGGGGGAGTTCCCCGTCACCGTCGTCGACGAGTGCGGACCCGCGCACTACGAAGTGGCCCTGCCGTTCGCGCCCGACGAGCGAATCGAAGCCCTGGCCCTTGAGCGATTCGAACCCGGCGACTCGATGTCGCTGTTCGTGCGAGCGGCCGGAGTGTCGCTAGCGGTTACGGGAAGCGCCAAGGGAACTCACGGCACCATCCTTGACGTAGCCTTCACTAGTCGGGGTTACGAGCACGTGGTGAGCGTCGGTGAGGGCGCAACGTTGAGCAAGGTCTTCGCGCCGACCCGCTTCGATCGCGGTAGCCGAGTGCAGGTCTGCTTCGACGCGTCGTCGTGTTTTGTGATGGATCCAACGAAAGGCAAGTAATCGTGGTACTGGGAACAGCAGTCTCGTCGGGCGTCGTCGTGCTCGTGGGCGCCGTCTTTCTGGCGTGCGCGGTGGAGATGGTCGAAGCGTTAACGATTGTCCTCGCCGTAGGTCACACGCGAGGATGGCGCTCAGCGTTCGAGGGAACCGGCGCCGCCCTCGTCGTGCTCACGGCGTTAGTGGCGGCCTTCGGTCCGGCGCTCGTGCACGTGCCGATCAACGTGCTTCGCCTCGTCGTTGGCGGCGTGCTGCTCATCTTTGGGATGCAGTGGTTGCGCAAGGCGATCCTTCGCTCGAGCGGGCTCAAGGCCAAACACGACGAGGACGAGATCTATCGCGCGAAGGTCGCCGAACTACAGTCACTCGGCTCGACCGTCAATCGTGACCGCGTGGCCTTCGTGATGGCGTTCAAGGGTGTCTTCCTCGAGGGTCTCGAGGTCGTCATCACGGTGTTGACGCTCGGCACGTCGGCCCACCGCCTCGGCTTGGCCGCCATCGTTGCCGCGGTCGCGGTGGTGCTCGTCGGTGCCGTCGGCGTCGTCGTCGCCAAGCAACTCTCGAACGTGCCCGAGAACGCCATGAAGATGGCCGTGGGCATCCTGCTCGTGAGCTACGGGACCTTCTGGACCGGCGAGGGGTTGAAGGTCA
>DAIOEY010000136.1:0-4714 GCA_036745995.1 Acidimicrobiales bacterium
GTGGCGACTTCCTTGACCAGCTGGGCGCCCATGTTCTCGAACGGGTCCTCGAGCTCGACCTCGCGGGCGATCGAGACACCGTCGTTGGTGATGGTGGGGGCGCCGAACTTCTTGCCGATGACGACGTTGCGACCCTTGGGTCCGAGCGTCACCTTCACGGCGTCGGCGAGCTTGTCCACGCCGGCCTCGAGGCCACGACGGGCATCTTCATCAAATTTCAGTAACTTCGACATGTGTCTTCCTTGCGTTGGGGATGTGAAACGAGCACTCGGCTCGCCTCGATGACTACTTGGAGATGGTGGCCAGTACGTCGCGGCTGGAGAGGATCAAGAGGTCCTCGCCGTCGACCGTGATCTCGGTGCCGCCGTACTTTGAGTACACGACGGTGTCGCCCACGCTGACGCCCGTGGGGATGAGCTCGCCCGAGGCCTCCGTACGACGACCAGGACCGGTGGCGAGGACTTCGCCCTGCTGTGGCTTCTCCTTGGCGGTGTCTGGAATGACCAGACCTGAGGCCGTGGTGGCCTCCGCGCTGTTAGGACGGACCACGATGCGGTCTTCTAGGGGGTGCAGATTCATGATGTAATGCCTCCTGTGCGATTAGCACTCGAAACTTGTGAGTGCCAATTTAGCAGCCTACGCGCTCGAGTGCCAACAGAGGCCACTCGCGGCCGTTCGTATGCTGGTGCGAGCCCGACCAAAGGATCACCGTGAACGCTGTCGCTCCACCATATGGGGCCATTCCCCGTTCGCGGCGCGACCGATGACCTACTCCGCCGCCCAGGCGCGCGACATCCGCTTACTCGCGCTGCTGCGCGGAGGCTCGTTCCTCGGCGACGCGGTCGCCCTGGTCGCCCTCTATCTTCGTCTCGCCCCCGTCGGACACGCCTGGGCGATTGCCGCCCTGGCGATCGCGGGGTCGCTCCCCCTCGTCGTGCTCGCCCCACTCGCGGGGCACGTCGTCGACCGCGTGCCGGCCAAGCGGATGCTGGTCCTGCTGGGGCTCTTCGAGGCCGTCGTCTGCGTCGGGATCGGTTACTGGCACGGCATCGCCGCGACCCTGGGCCTGATGGCCGTCTTGAGTTGCGGCATCGCGTTCTCGATGCCGGGCTATTCGGCTCTCATCCCTTCGATCGCCGGCAATGACAACGTGGCGAGGTCGCAAAGCATGATGCAGGCCGTCCAAGGGGGGGCCAGTGTCCTCGGACCGGTCCTCGGCGGTCTGCTCGTGGGCTGGTCGGGCCAAAGTTGGCCCCTCTACCTCGACGCCATGAGCTTCGCCCTCGGGTCGATTGGCGCCACGATGTTGCGACACGACCGGCGCCCTTCGCCCCAGAACACGATCGAGGCCGTCGCGTCCGAACCCATGACCTCGGGCGTCACCCTGATCTGGAACGACGGCCTGCTCCGCCCCGTGATCGTGACGGTGATGGTCTTCTTGCTGTCGCTCGGCATCACCAACGTCGCCGAGGTCTTCTTCGTCACCCAGACGCTTCATGGTTCAGCCACGCAGTACGGGCTGGTCGGCGCCAGTTTCGGCCTCGGCACGGTCGCGGGTGCCCTGTTCTCGAGGCGCCTGGCCCAGGGCCTCGTCGAACTCGCCCGATCGTTACTGATCACCGTCGTGGTCGTCGGCATCGCGATCGGCGTCATTGGCCTCGTCTCCAAGGTCATCTTCATCTATCCCTTCATGACGATCGCGGGACTCGCCGCCGGCATCGCGCAAGTCGCGGCGGTCACGCTCTTCACGCTGCGCACCCCCGAGCCGTTGCGCGGACGAATGTTCGCGGCCCTCGGGGCGATGACCACCGCCAGTCAGATTGGTGCGATGACGGCTGGTGGTCTCGTTTTGACCGTTCTCGCTCCACGCACGGTCTTCCAAGTGGGCGGCGGCGCGTCGGCCCTCTCGGTGGTGATACTCGGCCCACTCGCCCTTCGCGCGAGCGCGAGAGCACACGCGAGAGGCACCGACGGCTAGGGGGAACGGCGTTCTCGGCGCCAGCCATCAGCGTCAGGGGTGTAGATGACGCGGTCGTGCAGGCGATCCTCGCGGTGTTGCCAGAATTCGAAGCACGACGGTTGAAGGCGGTACCCGCCCCAGTGCGTCGGCCGCGGAACGTCGCGGTGGGCGTAGAGCACTTCGAGTTCGCGCACGCGCTCTTCGAGGAGCTCGCGGCTCTCGAGCGGTTCGCTCTGGGCACTCGCGTGGGCGCCCACCTGATGACCCCGCGGGCGGGCGTCGAAGTAGGCGTCGGACTCGGACGCGGACATCATCGCGACGTCGCCCTCGACGCGGATCTGACGACCGAGGGGTTCGCAGTACCACAGCAGTGCCGCGTGCGGATTGGCGAGGAGCTCTCGACCCTTTCGCGACTGGTAGTTCGTGTACCAACCAAAGGAGTGGTCGTCCACGTGGCGCAGCAGCACCATGCGCGCGCTCGGACGACCGTCCGGTGCGGCGGTGATCAACGCGATCGCTTCACGTTCGGGCATTTCGCCAAGGGCCTCGTCAAACCACCGTTGGAATTGGACGAACGGGCTTGGATCGCACTGCGCCTCGTCGAGGGGAATCCAGCGCTCGCTCACGAGACCTCGGCCAGTTGCCAGTTGGGACTCGCCGACAGCGTGAAGGGGCTCGGTCCGTCTGCCCCGAAGCGAAAGAGGCCCGCGGCGGCGATCATCGCCGCGTTGTCGGTGCACATCTCGATGCTCGGCAAGTGACACGCGAGCGCGAACTCCTCGCCGAGTGCGCGCACGCCCGCGCGCAGCGCGGAGTTCGCCGCCACCCCACCGGCGAGGGCTACGCCCGCCACGTCGTAGTGCTCGATCGCGCCGCGCAGTTTGCGCAACAGTTGCTCGGCGACCGCCGCCTGGAACGACGCCGCGACGTCACCGAGCGCCACCTCGGGGTGCTTCTCGGTCGCCCGCACGACGGCGGTCTTGAGCCCCGAGAACGAGAGGTCGAAACCGGAGCCCGTCATCGAGACCGGCAACTTCAGCGCCGCCGCGTCGCCGGACTGGGCCAGTCGGTCGATCTCGGGACCGCCGGGGTAACCCAGTCCGAGCCAACGCGCCACCTTGTCGTACGCCTCGCCGGCCGCGTCGTCGATCGTTTCACCGAGCACCTGGTGATGTCCGGGACCCGTTTGCAGGACGATCAAGCTATGACCGCCCGACACCAGCAGCGTCAGCACCGGCCACTCCAGGTCGGGCTGGTCGAGCAGCGGCGCGAAGAGGTGGCCCTCGAGATGGTTCACGCCCACGAAGGGCACGCCCCAGCCGAGCGCGTAGGCCTTCGCGGCCGAGAGCCCGACGAGCAATGAGCCAATGAGTCCGGGACCGCTCGTCACCGCGAGCGCGTCAATCGCTGGATGACGCGGATCGAGTCCCGCGTCGGCGAGCGCTCGCGCCACGACCGGACCCAGGGTGGTCACGTGGGCGCGACCGGCCAGTTCGGGTACGACGCCGCCGAAGGCACGGTGTTGATCGATGGAGGATTCGATCACCGACGAGAGGACGTGGTAGTTGCCGTCGACGACCGCCGCGGCGGTTTCGTCGCAACTCGTCTCGATTCCAAGGACTACGGGCACCCGTCCAGCGTAGGTCGCCCCGTTTCAGGGCGCGGCGGAGGCGTCGTCGGTCGCGTCGAGGTCGGCCCACAGGACGAGCGCGTCCTCGTGGGTCCGCTCGTAGTAGTTCTTGCGCACGCCCACGGGCCGGAAGCCGTAGCGGTAGTAGAGCTGCTGGGCACGGGTGTTGGAGACGGCCACCTCGAGCGTCGCCCTCGCGACGCCGCGCAGCCGCGCGTCGGCCCAGGCCTCGTCCATCAGCGACGTGGCGACGCCGCGCCCCTCGCGATCCGGCAACGTCCCCAACGTGTTGACGTGCAGCTCGTCCATGACGAACATGATCCCGAGGTAACCAACGACGCGCTGGTCCTCGACGGCGACCGTGTAGCGACGGCTGGTGGTGTTCGAGAGTTCGTCGAGCAGCATCCCCTTGGTCCACGGTTCAGGGAACTGCGCCTCCTCGATGACGAGCAGCTCACGAACGTCGCGACGTTCGGCCAGGCGGATCGACCACGTCTTCACACCGAGCGCTCGCGCGTCGAGAAGTTCGCGACGGCGTCGGCGTCGCGGAGATAGAGCGGCGCGATCGCCGTGACCGGGTCCCTCGTCGCCCCGAGTGCCAGGGCGGCGTGCAGTGACGGCACCGACTGGGCGAAGACCGTGGCGTTGGGTACCGCGGCGAAGTCCTCCAGATAACGCGCGACGCCGTCACCGGTGAAGGTGGCCGGCGCGCCGTTGGTCGCCCAGGTGATGACCACCGTTCGCGGCGACGCGACCTCGGGTTCGCCCACGGCCTCGACGCCTTCACCCAAGTGGAAGGTCTGGACGAAGACCTCACCGCGCCGTCCGTCGACGGCGCAGAGCGCGGTCCCGCGCACGCCCGCGTCGCGCGCGCCCCAGGCCAACAGTTCGAGCGAGGTGACGCTCACGAGCGCGCAGCCGAGCGCTTGGGCGAGTGACGTCGCGGTCGTGACGCCGACGCGAAGGCCGGTGTAAAGGCCCGGCCCTCGGTCCACGACAACGCGGTCGATGTCGCTCGGTGCGAGACCGCACTCCTCGAGCAACGAAATGATTCCCGGTGTCAGGGTCTCGGTGTGATGACGCGCCTCGTCAAGGACGCGCACGATCGTGACGCCGCTGTCGGT
>DAIOEY010000137.1:0-4700 GCA_036745995.1 Acidimicrobiales bacterium
GAGTGTGCTCACGAACAGCTCACGTGACGCGACGATACCGTCTGGTGGCGAGCGGTCCGAGGACCGCAATGGCGCCGAGCGACCACAGCATCGTGATCCACGTGGAAGCGCCGTGCGGTTTGCCGAGCATCAGACCTCGGACGGCGTCGGCGGCCTGGGTCACGGGCTGGTTGTTGGCGAACGGTCGGAGCCACCAGGGCATCGTCTTCACCTGCACGAAGACCGCCGAAGCGAAGGTGAGGGGGAAGATCAGCGGAAACGTCATCGCCTGGGCGGTCTCGGAGTTCGGCGCCGCGAGCCCGACGTACGCGAAGCCCCACGACAGGCAGTAGGCGAACAACAACATGAGAAGGCTTGCTTGCACGATGGCCACGATGCCGCCGTGGGGACGAAACCCCACCATCAAACCAACACCCGTGATGATGACGACGACCAGCACGTTGCGCGCGAGGTCCGAGACGGTTCGTCCACCGAGTACCGCCATGCGCGCCATGGGCAGCGCCCGGAACCGCTCAATCAGGCCACGCTGCAAGTCCTCGGCGAGGCCGATCGCCGTACCGACCGCACCGAAGATGGTGGTCTGGACGAGAATCCCCGGGATGAGGTAGTTGACGTAGTTGAGACCGGCAATGTGGATCTCTCCGCCAAACACGTAGCGAAAGAGCAGCACGAACATCACGGGCTGAATGACGGCGAAGACCAACGCCGTCGGGATGCGAAAGAGCGCGAGCAGGTTTCGCCGCGCCATCGTCAAGATGTCGCTGACCGCCCATCGCAGGGCGCTTCGCTGAGGGTGTGACGCGGACGTCGTGATACTCATGAACGGACCTTTCGTGCTCGGCGTCCCTTGGGTTCGCCTTCGTCGGGCGTCGCGGGCTCGTCCTCTGCCTTGTGGCCAGTGAGGCTCAAGAACACGTCGTCGAGACTCGGTTCGCGAAGGGCGAGACCGATAACCGTGATGTCGGGGACACTGAGACGACGTAACGCGTCGGCCGCGGCCGCCGGACCGCTCTCGACCGTGAACTCGACGACGGTGCCGTCAACGTTGGCCGGTTTGGGCGAGACGTCGTGCAACAACTCACCGGCACGGCGAGCATCGTCGGTGGTAGCGAAACTGAGTGAGAGGACGGTGTTGCCGAGTCGGGACTTCAACTCGCCCGATGTTCCTTCGGCGATGATCTTGCCGTGGTCGATGACCACGAGTTGCTTGCAGAGACGGTCGGCCTCTTCGAGGTACTGCGTCGTGAGCAGCACCGAAGTGCCGCCTTCGACGAGTCCCTCGATGATCGCCCAGAGGTCTTGGCGACTCTGGGGATCGAGGCCGGTCGTCGGTTCGTCGAGAAAGAGCAGTGGGGGATTGGCGACGAGCGCCGCGGCGAGGTCGAGCCGGCGTCGCATGCCGCCCGAGTAGGTCTTGCAGGTGCGGTTGGCGGCGTCACTGAGTCCGAATCGCTCGAGCAACTCCTGGGAGCGCTTCACCACGTAGGACTTCTCGAGGTGGTTGAGCAATCCGACCATCCGCAGGTTCTCGAATCCGGTGAGGTTCTCATCAACCGTGGCGAACTGGCCAGCTAAACCGATGCTGCGTCGTACGTGGTCGGGCTGCTTGACGACGTCGTAACCATTGACGATGGCGACGCCCGACGTCGGCGCGAGAATCGTCGACAGGATGCGGATCATCGTCGTCTTGCCCGATCCATTGGGGCCGAGGAGTCCGAACACCTCGCTGCGAGGTACGTGGAGTGTGACGTCGTCCAGGGCGTGGACCTCGCCGTCTTTGAACGTTCGGACGATATTGAGTGCCTCAACGGCGAAATCAGACATTGTCGCAGTTTACGTACCGTTGGCCGGTCCAGTGTCTGTGGAGTGCGGTCGAGGCGGTACGTTCTGAGCATGGCTATATCGGACAGTGAGATCGCACAGGTCCGATCGGCGACTGACATCGTGGCCCTGATAGGCGAGTACGTGGCCCTCAAGAAGTCCGGTCGGCGCTGGAGCGGGCTGTGTCCGTTTCATGGCGAGAAGACGCCCTCGTTCTCGGTGAACGCAGAAGAGGGCATTTACTACTGCTTCGGTTGCCACGTCTCGGGCGACCAGATCACGTTCGTGCGCGAGATGCAGCACTTGGACTTCGCCGAGGCGGTGCGTCTGTTGGCCGATCGGGCGGGCATTGAGCTGCACGAAGACCTCAACGCCGGTCCGGCGCGCAAGGAGCGTCAGGAGGCCTTGGCCGCGATGGAGAAGGCGGTCGAGTGGTACCACGATCGGCTCTTGCATTCGCCCGACGCTCGCCCGGCCCGTGAGTACCTGCGCACGCGGGGCATCAACGGCGACGTCGCGCGTCAGTTCAAGTTGGGCTGGGCGCCCGACGAATGGGACGCGCTCGCGACCTCGCTGAAACTGAACGAGAAGGTCCTGCTCGCCACGGGTCTCGGATTTCTCAACAAACGCGACCGCCGCCAGGACGCCTTGCGCGCGCGCGTGATCTTTCCGATCTTCGATCCCGCCGGCAAGGCAATAGCAGTCGGGGGGAGGGTCCTTCCGTCACGATCGGACGCGCCCGAACGACCGGACGGACGGATCGAGCCGAAGTACAAGAACAGCCCCGAAACCTCTATCTATTCGAAGCGTCGCACGCTCTACGCGCTCAACTGGGCCAAGGACGACATCATCAAGTCCGGCGAGATCATCGTCTGTGAGGGCTACACCGACGTCATTGCCTTCTTCATGGCCGGCATGCCGCGGGCGGTGGCGACGTGTGGCACCGCTCTGGGTGAAGATCACTTTCGAACGATGAGGAATTTCGCCAAGCGCATCGTGCTCGCCTACGACGCCGATCAGGCCGGGCAGAGTGCGGCCGCGTCGGTGTACCAGTGGGAGCGTCAACACGAGGTTGACGTGGCGGTGGCACGACTGCCCAAGGGCAGCGATCCCGCCGAACTCGCGCTGAAGGATCCCGCCGCGCTCCGCCAGGCCGTCGCCGACGCGGTGCCGTTCTTGAAGTTCCGGTTGGAGCGTGTCCTCGAGGGTGCCAATCTCGCGACCGCCGAGGGCCGTGCCCGGGCCGCGGAACTCGCGATGGTCGTGCTCGCCGAACACCCGAGTGACCTCGTGCGCGACCAGTACGTCATGGAAGTCGCCGATCGGCTCCGCTTGGAGTCGTCGGTGCTGCGACCGCGCGTTGCCGAGCTGCATCGGGCGGGAGTCCTGCGGCCGATTGCCAACGAGCCGTCCGACGGTCCTTCCGAGGCACGGGCGCGCGTCGCTGCGACACCCATGCCACGTCCGGGTCTCGAAGCCCTGCGACTTTGCGTGCATCTTGCGAAGGACCTGAAGAGTCGCTTGATACCCGCCTACTTCGTCAACGAGATTCAGCGCGAAATCTTCGAAGGATTGAAGTCATCGGTTTCCATCCCCGACCTGATCGATCAGTTCCAGCGACAAGGTGACGACGAGGCGGCCCACGTGCTCAGCCAGTTGGTCGTGGACGAACTGGGTCGCGAGTACAGCGCGGATGACGTGACCGCGGTCGTATCCCAGTTGATACGCAGCGCCGTCGCCCTGGAGTTGCGCAACGTCGACCGTGAGGTTCGAGAAGGAACCATCGCTCCCGACGTGGCGATGGCAACAATCCGCGACGTCAAGGAACGCGTCGAACTGCTGGAGTCACTCAACGGGGACATCGCAGAGGGTGACCTCCGTTCATGGCTGCTCGCACGCTCGACGACGTCACTCTCGTGAGTCGAGAGACCTTTGGTCTGATCGGTGGTCTCGAGATGATGGCCCCGCTCAGTGCCGAGGAGGAGCGTCGGCTCCATCCAGTGATTCTCGAAGGGCGCGAGGCAACCGCGGTGCTGGCGTCGAACTCCGACGTCGACGCAGTCGAACGCCGGCGCCTCATGCGCCAACGACAGGAGGGCCAAGGGGCTGAGTCTTTGCTGCTCCAAGCCACGTGCGGCTTGGTGCGTACCCGAGTCATGGAGCGCGGGTACCGGTTCGGCAACGAGGAGCTCGAGGCCGCCGGCATCGAAGGCCTCGTCAACGCGCTTCGCCGATTCGACCCCGATCAGGGAACCAGGTTCTCAACGTACGCGAACTACTGGATCATGAAGTTGGTGAACCAAGCGGTGCAGCAGCAGGCCGGGCTGAGCGACAGTGAGATGCGCCGGGTGCTCGCACTTCAGAAGCTCGAGCGAAGCAATCCAACGAAGCGGCTCACCCGGCGCGACGTCGCCCAGTCACTCGGCATTTCGCAGGCGACGGCCGGCGAAGTGCTCCAGATGAATCGCGATCTCCTCGCTCGTCGATATGACCCCACGGATTTCAACGAAGTGGCCGACGTCCGACAGTCCGCGAATCCAGCGGACGCGCCTTCGTGGGTGATCGACGAACTGCGGCGGTTGTGCGGCGTCGATTTCGACGCCTTCTGGCAGTACACGTTTCGGACCATGTCGCTCGAGGAAATTGCTCGCGCGCACGGCATTTCGCGACAGGGCATGACCAAACGGATCGATCGTTGTCGGCGCGCGGTGCGCGAGAGCCCCGAAGCGAATCGCCTGCAAGAATGGTTCGACCGACAGTAGCCAGAGTGACGGGTGCTACTGTTGCCGTTGCCCTCGGGTGCATTCCCAGATAGCTCAATTGGCAGAGCAAGCGACTGTTAATCGCTAGGTTGCAGGTTCGAGTCCTGCTCTGGGAGC
>DAIOEY010000138.1:0-4607 GCA_036745995.1 Acidimicrobiales bacterium
TCTCGCTGAGCACTGCGTCGAAGAGCCGAGTGATCTGGCCTTCGTCGCGCTCGATGGTCGCGAGAGCGCCGACGAGGCGCGTCGCGTCGCCGACGGCCTCGGTTGGGAGCCGGCCGCGGCCCTGCTGGACGGCGTACGCGCGATTTCGGCACGGGGTTGAGGTCGGTTTTACACTCAAGGCATGGGCTCTCGTCAGCAGAAGCGGCATTTGGAGGATCTGCAGCGACGCCTGAGCGCAGCACGCGAGAGCCAGCGGATTCTCGAGGAACAGGTGACGGTATGGAACGACGCCCTCGACGACGCGAGAATACGTGCCTTGGTCTCCGAAACCCCCATCCAGACGCACGATTACAACGATCTGTCTCGTCACGTGGTCGCGGCGAATGCCGAATTGCAGCGACGTTCTTCGGAGGTACGTAGCCTGATAGTCGAGCGTGACGAACTCTTACGTGAATGGAACCCGAAGGATGACAATGGATAGACGTGTAGTGATTGCCGACGACGAGTCGATCATCCGACTGGATCTGAAAGAGATCCTCGAAGGTGACGGCTACCTGGTCGTGGGCGAGGCGGCGCGCGGCGACGACGCCCTGGCGATGATTCGTGAGCACCAGCCCGACCTCGCGCTCCTCGACATCAAGATGCCCGGTCTCGACGGCATCGAGGTGGCGCGCGAACTGAAGGGTTCGTCCACGGTGGTCGTGCTTCTGACCGCCTTTAGTCAGCGCTCGCTCATCGAGAGTGCGCGCGACGCCGGAGTTGTGGCCTACCTCGTCAAGCCATTTCGCAGCAGCGAGATCCTGCCGAAGCTGGCCGCGATCTTGAATCCCGCGGCGGACGAGCCGATGGAGCCCGCTGAGTCCCACCACGCCGACGACAAGATCGAGACCCGCGAGATCGTCCAGCGTGCCAAGCAGATGTTGATGGCCCAACGAGGGCTCGACGAGCCCGAGGCCTTCGAGGTGATCCAGCAGTCGGCCATGCGCGCGCGCACGCGCATGCGCGACGTCGCCCAGCAGATCCTGAAGGGCGAGTTTCTTGGCTGAGCCCACGAACACGGAACACCCGCTCGTCCTGTTGGACGGGATGTCGCTCGCCTTTCGCGCGTTCTTCGCGCTCTCGACCGACATCGCCACCTCCGGTGGACTGGTCACCAATGCGTTGCACGGCTTCGCCGCGATGCTGCACTCGCTCATCCGCACCCAGCACCCCCGAGCCCTGGCGGTCGCCTTCGACCTGCCCGGGGGGACGTTTCGCGACGCGATGAGCGAGGACTACAAGGGTGGACGAGCCGAGACGCCGGTCGAGATCGAGCACCAGTTCGAACTCATCCGCAATCTCTGTGACGTCCTGCACATTCCCGTGCTCGGCGTCACGGGCTTCGAGGCCGACGACGTGTTGGCGACGCTCGCGACGTGGGGCCGTGAAGAGGAGATGCCGGTCGTGGTCGTCACCGGCGACCGCGACGCCTTCCAACTGGTTGAAGACCCCTACGTGAAGGTCCTCTACAACCGTCGTGGGGTCTCGGACTATTCGCTCTACGACGAGGCCGGTATCTTCGAACGCTGCGGCATCGAACCCGAGCGTTACCCGCTGCTCGCGGCGTTGCGTGGCGATCCCTCCGACAACCTGCCCGGGGTTCCGGGCGTGGGGGAGAAGACCGCCGCCAAACTGTTCAGTCAGTACCGCGACTTTGACGACCTGTACCAGCACCTCGACGTGTTGACCCCGAAGCTGCGCGAGAATCTGGCGACCTTCGAGGAGCGCGCGCGCAACAACGAGAAGGTCATGCGTCTGGTGCGCGACGTGCCGCTCGACTTCAGCTTGGACGACTTGACCCTGGGTGGCTGGAATCGCACGGCGATCGCAGCGTTCTTTGATCGATTCGAGATGAACTCGATGCGTACGCGCTTCGAGAAGCTCATGTCCGAGGGACTGCTCGGCGATCCGGCCAGCGCCGTTGCGAGCGCGTCGTCCACGGCATCGCCCGCAGTCGAAGTGACACGCTGCTCGCTGGCCGAGTTGATGCCGGGACTTCGTGCGATGACCGTCACGTACAACACCACGCGGATCGCCATCCTCGATCCGGACGCTTCGAAGATGGCGGTCGGGGAGTTGCGTGAGTTCTTCGGCCTGGTCGATGGCGCCGCGCTCAGTGGGCACGGACTGAAGGGTCTCTACCGGCGCGGTGCCGAGGAGGGCTTCACTCTCGCCGAACCGGCCGACGACAGTTCGATCATGGCCTTCCTCGTTGACGCGACGAGCGGCAGTTACGACCTCGGCGACGTCGCCCAGCGATTCCTTGGCGAGCCGTTCACCTCGGTCACGCCGTCGCTGTTCGACGAGGCGGCCGACGACGACACCCTCATCCGCTCGGTGCAGTTGGTGGCACGGCTGTGCGCACACCTACGCACCGAGATCGTCAAATGGGAGCTGGTCTTCGTCTACGAGCAGGTGGAACTGCCCCTCGTCGCGGTACTGGGGCGAATGGAGGCGCGCGGGATCTGCGTGGACGTCGAGATGCTGCGCACGATCCTGTCGGAGTTCACCGCCGAGGCGGGTACCCTCGACGCGCAGATCCAGAAGGTCGCCGGTCACGAATTCAAGGTCAACTCGCCCCAGCAACTCCAGACGGTTCTTTTTGGCGAATTGGGACTGACGCCAGTGAAGAAGATCAAGTCCGGTTTCTCCACCGACGCCTCGAGCCTCGAGTCGATCGCGCACGAGCACCAGATCGTCCCGCTGATCCTTCGCTACCGCGAGGTCGAGAAGTTGCGCTCCACCTACGGCAGCCCTCTGATCGACGCCGTCGGTCCCGACGGGCGCATCCACGCGACCTTCCACCAGACCGTCGCGCGCACCGGACGACTCTCCTCAGACAACCCGAATCTGCACAACATCCCCGTGCGTAGTCGAGAGGGTCGCCGTCTTCGCTACGCCTTCGTGCCGTCGCCCGGCTGGGAGCTGGCCGTGGCGGACTACAACCAGATCGAACTGCGCATCCTCGCGCACCTCTCCCAGGACTCGGGCCTGCTCAGCGCGTTCGCGTCCCACGAGGACGTGCACCGGATGATCGCGAGCTCGGTCTTCGGCGTGGCGCCGTCGGCGATCACCTACGAACAGCGTGAACAGGCCAAGGCCGTCTCCTACGGTCTCGCCTACGGCATGGAGGCCTACGGGTTGAGCCAGCGTCTCGGGGTGACGGTCAACGCCGCCAAGGAGATCATGGACAAGTACTTCGCGGGCTTCCCGAGCCTTCGCGCCTACATGGACGCGACGATCAAGGAAATCCGCAACCAGGGTTACTCGCGAACCGAGTTCGGCCGCATCCGTCCCTTTCCCGACCTCGCCACCGCCGTTGGCCCCCAGCGACAGGCGGCCGAGCGCCAGGCCATGAACGCGGGGATCCAGGGCCTCGGGGCCGACATCTTCAAGTCGGCCCTCGTGCGCCTCGACCGGCACCTGACCGCCGAGCACCTCGAGGCGCGTCTCATCCTCCAAGTACACGACGAGGTTCTTGTCGAGGCCCCGCCGGCCGAGCGCGCCCAGGTCGAGGTGATCATCATCGACGCCCTGACCCACGCGGCGTCGCTCAGCGTGCCCCTCGAGATCTCGCTGCATTGGGGGGAGAACTGGGCGGCCGCGAAGGGCTGAATTGTCGAGTGCTAAGGTCGTTCTCTGGGTTTGCACCGGACGCCCAGTCCCTATTGTCCAGCTGACCCCGGTGTGGTCTTTACGAAAGTAGTACCTATGTCGGACGGCACCAGCCTCCTCTCCACCCAGGAAATGGGAACCTTCGACGCCGAAGGAAATTACGTTCCTCGCGTCATCACCGAAGACAACATGATCGGCACCGACCTCGCCACCCTCGTCGGCGACAGCGTGCTCGAATTCGAAGACGGCGACCTCGTCACCGGCACGGTCGTGAAGATCGACCACGACGAAGTCCTCCTGGACATCGGCTTCAAGTCCGAGGGCGTCATCCCGGCCCGAGAACTCTCCATTCGCAATGACGCCGATCCCGCGGACATCGTCTCGCTGGGCGAGCGCATCGAGTGCCTCGTCCTGCAAAAGGAGGACAAGGAGGGTCGACTCGTCCTCTCCAAGAAGCGCGCGCAGTACGAAAAGGCCTGGAGCAACATCGAAGAGCTGAAGAACCGCGACGAGGTCGTCAAGGGCGTCGTCATCGAGGTCGTCAAGGGCGGACTCATCGTCGACATTGGCCTGCGTGGCTTCCTGCCCGCGTCGCTCGTCGAGCTTCGCCGCGTGCGCGAGCTGCAGCCCTACATCGGCAAGACCGTCGAAGCCAAGATCATTGAGCTCGACCGCAATCGCAACAACGTCGTGCTCTCACGACGCGCCTGGCTCGAAGAGACCCAGAAAGAACAGCGCGGCGACTTCCTCTCCAACCTAAAGCCAGGCGAGCGCCGTCACGGCGTGATCTCGTCGGTCGTCAACTTCGGTGCCTTCGTGGACCTCGGTGGCATGGACGGACTGATCCACGTCTCAGAACTCAGCTGGAAGCACATCGACCACCCGAGTCAGGTCGTCACCGTCGGCGACGAGGTCGACGTCGAAGTGCTCGACGTGGACTTCTCCAAGGAGCG
>DAIOEY010000139.1:0-4547 GCA_036745995.1 Acidimicrobiales bacterium
CAGCGTGCCGCTACATCCTTGCTGGATGATACCGAGATAGGCGTGACACTCACCGACGCCGAGATCTGTTTCGTTGTCGGATCCACCAGCATTGCCTCACGTCTCATTGATGGGAACTACCCTTCGGTTCTCCAACTCATCCCGGCGAGTTACCCCAACCAGTTGCGAATCGCCAAAGATACGCTTTTGGTCTCACTCAAACGAGCCAAGCTACTCGCGAAGGATTCGACATCATCGGTTCGTCTGACGATGAAGGAGAAGAGTGTCGAGATTCGGACCCAGAGTCACGACGCCGGCGACGTCGAGGACAACGTGGACGCTGACTACAACGGTGAAGAGATGACCATTGCGTTCAATCCAAATTTCCTAATTGACGGGATTGAAGCCGTTCCGGGTGATGAGGTCATTCTCGAGATGTCTGATTCGGTGCGTCCGGCCATGGTGCACGGGATCGAAGACGTCCGGTTCCGCTACCTTCTGATGCCCGTCCGCGTTCAGTAGTCCGGTCGAACGTCGTGGGCCTCCACGAGTTACTCCTCCGGGATTTCCGACTCTTTCGTGAACTGCAGTTCGAACCCGACCGCGAAGCGGTCACGGTTCTCTTGTCGCCCAACGGCACCGGAAAGACGTCGGTCCTCGAAGCGGTGTACGCCTTAGCGACCGGATCGTCGTTTCGCACGAGTGCCGCCGGCGACATGGTACGAGCGGGCGCCGATCTCGCCGAGGTGCACGGCGTCATCTTCCAACGCCAGCGACGAGTACAGGTGGACTTGACCCTGAGTCGTGGCGTACGCAACACCACCAAGAGAATGTTGGTCAACGGCCAGCGTCCCTCATCACGAGCGGAGATCGCCGACGCGCTTCCCCTTACGATTTTCACCCCCGAAGGCGTCGACATTGTCCGGCAAGGACCAGACAATCGTCGTTTGTTCATCACGAACCTGTTGACCGACGTCGACCCCACCACGGCTGACGTCATCGAACGATTCTCTCGGATCCTCAGCCAACGCAACGCGCTGCTCCGCCAACTGCACGGCGAATGGCCCTCGTCGTCCCAGCGTGGTGAACTCGACGTCTGGACGACGGATCTCTCCCACGTCAGTGACGAGCTCGTATTGATTCGCCGCCGACTCCTGGACGACCTGTCGATACCGGTCGCTCGCGCGTATGCGTCACTCGCGCAGAATCAACAGACCGTCACTCTCTCCTATGAGCAGTCGTGGACGGGGAGCCTCTACGACGCACTGCAGCGGTCCCTCGACGACGATCGTTTCCGAGGTCACACCACGCTAGGACCCCAGCGGGACGACGTCGCGATCACGCTCGACGGACGTGACGCTCGGCGTCAGGCGTCCCAAGGAGAGCAGCGCTCGCTCGCCCTCGCCCTACGTCTCGCTGGTCACCAGCTCGTCCAGCAAGCACGCGGCGTCGACCCCTTGCTACTCCTCGACGACGTTTTCAGCGAGCTCGATCCACTGCGCAGCGAGCGGCTGCTCCACCTGCTGCCCGTGGGTCAAACCCTGGTGACCACGGCGTCCCCGCTGCCGAAGGCGATGAGCCCGGCGGCCGTGCTGGACCTGACAAAGGTGTTGAAGTGAGTGGCTTTCAGGACCAACCTAAGCGGCTCAGCGATCTTCTTCATACTGTCGCCGGTCGACTCAAGAAGGTCGACTTGCGACTCATTGACGAGATACGCCAACTGTGGCCAACGATCGTCGATCCGGTGCTCGCTGAACACTGTCGACCCGAATTCGTGAAGAACGGCGTGCTGCTCGTCACGGTTCCGTCGGGAGCATTCGCCCAACGCGTCGCCATGGAGAGCCCGACAATTTTAGCCGGATTTTCGACGCTCGGCGAACGTGCGCCAACGTCGATCCGAACGGTACTCGCACGCTCGTAGTGAGCGTCGAAAACCTCGTTTCGTCGACCGTTGCGTGCGCGGATGTCGCAGCCAGTCGGGTAGGATATATCCGTCGAAATCTTGTAATCGGCTGCGCGACAGCGCCCCAATTTTGTGACCGAAAGGAATGCTTCGTGGCCGAAAAGACCAAGGGATCCGCTAGCTACGGAGCTAGCGACATCACTGTTCTCGAAGGCCTCGAACCAGTTCGGGTTCGACCGGGAATGTACATCGGTTCGACCGGTCCGGCGGGGCTCCACCACCTGGTCTGGGAGGTCGTCGACAACTCGGTCGACGAAGCAATGGCCGGTTACTGTACGCGAATCGACGTGACGATCCTCGCCAACGGTAGTTGCAAGGTCAGTGACGACGGACGCGGCATTCCGGTCGAGGAGCACCCCCAATATCCTGGGAAGTCAGCCGCGGAGATCGCCCTCACCGTGCTGCACGCGGGCGGCAAGTTCGGCGGCAAGGGCTACAAAGTCTCGGGCGGACTGCACGGCGTCGGCGTCTCGGTCGTGAACGCCTTGTCGAAGGAGTTATTACTCGAGGTTGATCGCAACAACGATCACTACCAACTCGTCTTCAAGAACGGCGGCAAGCCGCAAGGAAAATTGAAGGTGACCGGCTCCGCCCCACGTGGACGCACCGGCACGACCGTCACGTTCACCCCCGATCCCACGATCTTCGAGGACGTTGATTTTCGCGCGCAGACAATTCTTGAACGCTTGCAGATAATGGCATTCCTGAATCGTGGACTCGAGATCCGCTTCACCGACGAGCGCGCCGGTCGTGAGGCGAAAGAGAGCTACCGCTACAACGGCGGCATCGTCGACTACGTGCGCCACCTCAACAACGCGAAGGAATCACTGTTTCGAAAGGTTGGCTCGTACGAGCAGTCCGAAGAGGGCCAAGAGGTCGAGGTCGCCTTCCAGTGGAACACGGGTTACTACGAGAGCATCCACTCGTTCGCCAACGGCATCTCCACCATCGAAGGTGGCATGCACGAGGAGGGGTTCCGTAAGGCCATCACCAACGTCGTCAACCGCTACGCCCGCAAACGCAACCTGCTCAAGGAAAAGGACGAAAACCTTCTCGGCGAGGACATCCGCGAAGGATTGACGGCGATCATCTCCGTGCGTCTCGCCGCGCCCCAATTCGAGGGCCAGACCAAGGGCAAGCTCGGCAACGTCTCGATCCGCTCACTGGTCGAGCGCGCGACGAACGAGAAGTTGGCTGACTGGCTCGAGGAGAACCCTAAAGAGGGTAGCCAGATCGTCGCCAAGGCCGTTCAGGCGTCACGCGCGCGAATGGCCGCACGCCAGGCCCGGGATCTCACGCGGCGCAAGAGCGCCCTCGACGGCGCCGGACTGCCCGGAAAACTCGTCGACTGTTCATCGCGCGATCCACGTGAGTGCGAGCTCTTCATCGTCGAAGGCAACTCTGCTGGCGGTTCAGCCAAGGACGCACGCGATCCGCGCACGCAGGCGATTCTGCCGATCCGCGGGAAGATCCTGAACGTCGAGAAAGCGCGCTCCGACAAAATCCTGCGCAACACCGAGATCCAGGCGCTCATCGCCGCGATCGGCGCCGGCGTGGAAGCCGACTTTGACGTCACCAAGATCCGTTACGACAAGATCATCCTGCTGGCCGACGCTGACGTCGACGGAAGTCACATCCGCACGCTGCTCCTGACGTTCTTCTTTCGTCAGATGACTGAGATGGTGAACAACGGCCACGTGTACGTGGCCCAGCCGCCGCTGTACTCGACACTGGTCGGCAAGGAAAAGGTGTATCTGCGCGATGACCTGGCCAAATCGAAGTTCCTCACCGAACACCCCGAGCACAAGAACGACTTTCAGCGATTGAAGGGACTCGGCGAGATGGACTTCGACGAGCTTCGCGACACGACGATGGACCCCACGAAGCGGGCCCTGTTGCAGATCACGGTCGAGCAGGCCGCGCTCGCCGATGAGGTCTGTTCGATCCTGATGGGTGACGACGTCCCCCAGCGACGACACTTCATCCAAACAAACGCGAAAGACGTTCGCTTCCTAGATATCTAGGAACGGAGGACCATGGCAAGAAAGAACAGCGGCGGCGACGCCCCACCCCCCGGTAACGGCGACGTCGTCGGCTACGTCGAGCCCATCGAGATCAACCTGGAGATGGAGCGCTCGTTCCTCGAGTACTCCATGTCCGTCATCGTCTCTCGCGCACTGCCCGACGCGCGTGACGGACTGAAGCCCGTTCACCGACGGATTCTTTACTCAATGTTCGATCAGGGGCTGCGACCCGATCGACCCCACACCAAGTGCGCCAAGGTCGTCGGAGAAGTGATGGGGACCTACCACCCTCACGGTGACAGCGCCATCTACGACGCACTCGTGCGCATGGTCCAGGACTTCGCCATGCGCCACCCGTTGATCAGCGGTCACGGCAACTTCGGGGGCACCGGGCCGGACGAGGGCGCGGCGGCGATGCGCTACACCGAATGCCGACTCGCTCCACTCGCCCTCGAGTTGCTCGACTCGATCGACGAAGAGACGGTTGACTTCGAGCCGAACTACGACAACTCGGCCCAGCAGCCCACGGTCTTGCCCTCGCGCTTCCCGAATCTTCTGGTCAACGGGTCCCAAGGCATCGC
>DAIOEY010000140.1:0-4505 GCA_036745995.1 Acidimicrobiales bacterium
GCCGCGAGGATCTCCACGCCGTAGCGTTCGGCCTGACGGATGATGCGCTCCGCGAGTTCGGCGCCGCCTACGCCGTCGGGGAACCCCGGGTAGTTGTCGAACCGTTCGGTCACGCCGGCCTGTCCGCCCGGCGCGGACTTCTCCACGATCAGGACCTTCGAGTTCTCTCGCGCCGCGTAGATCGCGGTCGTCAGGCCGGTGGGGCCACCGCCGATGATCACCAGGTCGTACTCGCGACTCGAGGCGATCCGCGACAGGCCGATGCGATCGGCCAGTTCGTCGTTCGATGGTTCGGCGAGGAAGGAACCGTCGGGAAAGACGATGGTGGGGATGACGCGCTTGCCGTTGTTGAGCGACTCGACCTCGGCGATGCGCTCGGGCTGGGCCTCGAGGTCTATCCATTCGTAGGCGACGCGATGCGAGGCGAGGAACTGCTTGGCGCGACGACAATCCGGACACCAGCTCGCCCCGTAGACGACGAGAGGATCCGTGGCACTGGGTGGTGGTGTAGTCATCTCGACAATGTACCGGCGCGAGGAACGGGTACCGTCGGCTGACTCGCGTTCAGGACGCGGCGAGTTGGGTCGTGTAGAGCGGAAGGAGTTCCTCGTACCGGACGTCTCGAATGGCGCTCGAGGTCGTGCCGCCGGAGAGGACCTCGAGCAGGCTCTCGAGGTGTGAGTGCCAGCCGGCGCCGAAGCCGGGCGCTTCCTCCTCGGTCGTGCCGCGGTGGATCAGGGTGAGTTGGCTCTCGTCGGGCCCGAGCATCACCACGTGAAAGGCGATCTCGGAACTGCTCTTGGTCTCGATCCAGCTGTAGGAAAGCTGGTGCGGCGGAGCGATGGACCGGACCGTTCCGTGCATCTCGCCCTGTCCCGGCCAGGTCAGATGCACGCGCCCGCCGGGCACCGGATCAATGTCGCCCTCGGCGAGCCACTTGGCCAGCGTGGACGGATCGGTTAAGGCCGTCCACACCTTCGCGGGTGCCACCGGCAGCGCGATGGTGAACTCGATCGTGACGCCGGCGTTACCCCGTTTAAGACTTCCTCGTGACTCCACGGTTCCCCCTTCGTTTCACCCGACAGTAATTCAGTGGCGGACGTGGTGCGTGCGCGAGGTGGTTCAACGTACATGATTGGTGGCGCGCCGATCGGGTGTCACTGGTCGTCGCGGCGCATCGTTCGTCGCCAGACGAAACGCAGACCGGTCCAGGTGGCGTCGATCGCACCGACCTTGTTGTCGACGAGTCCCATCGGCAGTGCGAGTTCGCGCACTACGTCATCGCTCAGCGTGGTGGCGATTCCAGAGGACCTCTTGGGCCACGCGATCCATAGTCCACCGCCAGGAAAGACCATCTGGCCCAGTTTCTCCAACTCGTTCGAGAGGGCGGTTCGACTTCTCACGAACGTGACGACGACGTCAGCCTGGTGCCGCACGCGATGCCCGACGACCACGTCGGGCGGCAGCTCCATCGAAAAAGTACTCGGCGAGTGCAGCAACACGAGCGTCGTGCCAGCGACGATGCCCAGTTTGGCCGACAACGGAGTGCTCGAAGATTCCTCCACGAACGAGGAGTATTCCATAGACGACGTCTGTCGCGTGCGTCCGGTCTCGATCGCTCTCATTGAGGTGGTCTGCACGCCCACGAGACGGACGATCAGGTTGAGAGCAGAGCCAGGTTCTCTCGAACATCACTGAGGTGGTGTTCGCTTTCGTGCACCGCTTGGGCTCCGGCCCAGAGAATCGTGACCGTCTCGTTGGTGATGATGCTGTAGATCAACTGGCGTTGATCGTAAGCCGGAGGAAGAGAGTGAAATGTTCGAACGAAGAGCTCGGACACGACCGCCAACTCGTTCGCGATGACCAGTGGTTGGTCCATCCGGTAGAAGCCGATCGACACGCGTTCGTCGCGATAGATCGGCGTTCCCGTGGGTTCGTCGACGATGGAGGCGAGGATGATCCGGTCGCGAATCGCGAGCAGGACGTCACGTACGTGTGACCCGTACTCAAGGATGGACCAGCGTTCGACAGAGGGACGGACGACGGCGTTCGCTTCGTTGTTGGTGAGGACCTCGACGAATTGAACTACCGCCTCGCGTATTCGAGGCGCGACTTCGGCCGCGGTGACGGCACTCCAGCGAAAGCCACAGACCGGACAGGTGTCGTGCGATGCCATACACGTAATGTTCCTATTCACCGAGTGTGGTCGACCCCGCGGCCGGCGACACCACGTAACGGGTGAACCGTTACGTGACACCACGTAACGGGTGAACCGTTACGCAATGCCCGTCAACTTGGCGGAAAGTTCCCAGAGATCCGTCGCGAGATCGCGATCGTACGCCTGCTTCCCCGCTCGGAAGATCTTCTTGTCCTTGTAGAACGCACCGGACTGCCAATCGCTTCCGGGCGTCGTCGTCGCGAGCCACACCAGGGTCTCCGCGCCCTTGACGGGCGAGCGAAAGAGGTGCTTCACGAGCGACGTGTACGCCAAATTCAACGTGCCGCCGAACTCCGTGGAGAAACTGGTACGCACGACGCCGGGGTGGAACGCGGCGGCGGAGAGTCCGGACTCGTGAAAGCGCTGGTGCAGGCCCTTCGCGAGAAGGAAGTTCATCAATTTCGCCTTGGCGTACGCGCGCATTGACGAGTAGTGGCGCTCGAGAGTGATGTCGCTCAAGTCGAGTCGTCCGGACCACCGATTGGCGACGCTCGCGGTCTCGATGACGCTCGCTCGCGACGAGACCAGCGTGTCGAGTAAGAGGTTGGTCAAGAGGAAGGGCGACAGGTGGTTCACTTGCAGCGTCCGCTCGTTGCCGTCGACGGTCAACGTGCGCGGACCCATGACACCGCCGGCGTTGTTCGCGAGGACATCGATTCGTGGAAAATGGTCGCGAAGTTGGCGACCCAGCGTTCGTACGTCATCGAAGCTCGAGAAGTCGGCGATGAAGAACGGACTATCGAGCTCATCGGCGACGGCCTTGGTCTTGTTTGGCGAGCGTCCGACGATGACGACGTGGTGCCCCTCGGCCTTCGCCAGGCGTGCGGCCGCGGCTCCGATCCCGTCACTCGCGCCCGTGATAACCATCACTCTCTCGCTCATGAATCCCCGTGACTGCGTTTCGGCGTCGATGGGGGTCTCTTCATGGCTGCTCAATTCTCGTTCGTCGCTCACGTTCGCGCACGAGGCTCGGCACCGTCGCGTGATGCCCGCCGCACGTTCGTGGTGACGACGGAGACTTGAGCGGACAATATTGACGTGACGAGTCGTTCAACGAGGCGCAACGTCCCACAGATGATGAATTGGATCGTGCAATCCGAGCGTGCCGAGCGTCGCGACCGTGTAGTCGTTGCCGTCGAAGCGGGTTCCGGTTCGCGTCCATTGATCATCCGTGAGAGCGTCGAACTTGTCGGCGAGGACACCCGCGGCGACGAGAAGATCGCCCAGGACCACCGAAGGGTTTTGCAAGTCGTAACGCTCCTCGACGGCCGTCACGTCCTGATCCCAGTTCTGAAAGACGGGGTTGTCCTCGTGGAGCATCATCTCGAGGCGAACGTCGAAGATCCGATAGACGTCGCGGACGTGACACGCGTACTCCAGCGCGGACCAGCGCTCGTCGTTGGGGCGCACGCGCGCGTCGGCTCGACTGAGGACCGGAACCCACGCGGCCGCGTTGGACCGCATGGTCCTCGCCACCATTTCTCGGGGGTAGTCGTTCGCGCTGAAGCCGCACTCGGGACACGGACGTTCGACCACCCAGGTCCAGTTCTTGGTGTCCGGGGTGATTGGCATAATGAGAATCTAGGTCCTTCGTCCCCTCTTTGTTTCGACCGGGACGATTGTCTCCATGGCGGTGCGAGGGGTGACCACGAAAAGGTGCGCCTTTAGTCTTGACGCGTGAGCAATGAGGTACTCGCCGCCGCCGACTTCTATCGTCTCGCGATGTCGCCCGAGGACCGTGAGCGCCTCCCCCGATACCGTCATCTCCTCGACGCGTTGGCGCTCTCGCGCGTCGCGAACGAGTTGCTCGACGCGGCGCCTCCCGAGCAGCGCAATCCGATGCTCGTCCTGGCGGCGCTGCACTTCAACGCGCTCGTCGGTGAGGCGACGCTGACCCCTCTCTACGAGGCAATCAGTGAGGTCGAGCCGGAAGTCTTCGCCCAGGGCGTGGTCGATGCGCTCGAGCGCGACCCCAGCTTGGTGAGCGCCCATCTCCATCGCCGCATCCAGACCAACGAACCGGGTCGCAGCGCGATTCTGGGACAGGTGCTACGGGCGTTGGCGCTTCGAGGTGCGAGCGACGTCCACCTCATTGACGTCGGGACGTCGATGGGTGTGAACCTCTACCCCGATCTCTACCGGACCAACAGCGGGGTTGACGACGACCTGTTGAACTTCGAGGTCCTCGGACTCGCCGGACCCCTGCTCGACTCGCCGCTGCCCGTCATCCACCATCGTGTCGGTATCGATCTCAATCCTCTCGACCCCCAGAAGAGCGACGACGTCG
>DAIOEY010000141.1:0-3056 GCA_036745995.1 Acidimicrobiales bacterium
CCGAGACGCCCTCGTAGACCGTTGAGCGGTCGCACGACGAAGAAGAAGAGCATGAGGGCCACGATGACGAAGGTGATGACGGCGTTCACGACGAGTCCGTAGTGGAACTGGCTCCCGTGGACGGTGAAAAAGAGGTTGGCGAAGTTCGTTTGACCGAAGAACGCGGCGATGACCGGCGTGAACAGGTCCTGGACGATGGACTGGACGACCGCGGTGAAGGCCGCGCCGAGGACGACCGCGATCGCGAGGTCCACGGCGTTGGCCCGTAGGGCGAAAGCTCGGAATTCCCTGAACTCCGAGCCGAAGCGCTCAATGAACTTAGAGGACTTCATCTTCATAGCGAGCCGGTGGAGGGATTCGAACCCACGACCTGACGATTACAAATCGCCTGCGCTGCCAGACTGCGCCACACCGGCTTGAAAGAACCAAGGTTAGTGAATGGGAACGACCCGCTCTAGGCTGGGGAAAATGAGTCAGCCGTCCACTCCACCGCACGAACCTCCCGCTCCCGGTTCGCACTACCAACCCGCGTTGAGTGTCGTGCTCATCATCGTGGTGCTCTTCGTCGGTGCGACGTTCTTGATGCTGCGTTACAACGGCCCGGCGAGTTCCGGCCCCGCGACGACACTGTCCACGACGACGACGCTGCACGGTACGTCGACCACGATCGTCTCCAAATCGCAGGTGCGCGTCCAGGTGGCGAACGGCACGACCACCGCGGGACTCGCCCGTGCGTACACCCAACAGCTCCAGACGCTCGGCTGGGACACGTTGCCACAACTGAACTCGGCGCGCGTCGCCTCGACCGTTGTGTACTACAACCCGAAGTTCCTGTGGGCGGCCGAACAGATCGCGAACGCGATCAAGGTCAGCCGTTCTGCGATTCACCCGCTCGGTGGACTGCATCCCGTCGCGGGCGCGTCGGGAGACGACGTCATCGTCGTCCTCGGCCCCGACGTCGCGATCAAGGGATAACTAACCCGGCCGGGGCATCGTCACGGCGTAACGCTCGAGGGCCGCACGCAACACGTCGACCGCCATTGGCCGCAGTTCTTCGAGGGGACGATTGCGGTGACGTCGAACACCGAGGTCGACCTGGGCGACAGCGTGCGCGCCGAAGGCACGTGCGACGTCGATCAAGAGAGCGATCTCAACCTGGTACCCGGACGCCAACACGATCGATTCGAACGCTTCGCGCCGCACGGCAGTCTCACCGGCGAGCGGTTGGCGAATCTCACCGAGGCCGGGAAAGAGCAGCGAGAGGATCGGGCGTGCGGCGAGCTCGTTGACCCGTCCACCGCCCGTCGGCATGTCGAGCAGCGGTCGCTCGTAGAAGCCCTTCACGAGTTGGACGTGGGGACATTCCAGCAGGGGCTGAATGAGGCGAGGCACGAACTCCATCGACGAGTTCAAGACGTCGGCGTCAAGAAAGACGACGATCTGCGCGTGCGACGCCGTGAATCCCGCGGCCATCGCCTCTCCCTTGCCGCTCGGACCTTGGAGGGCCACGACGCGCGCCCCGTGAAGGCTCGCGACGGTTGCGGTGTCGTCATTGGAGTGGTCGTTCACCACGATCAACTCGTCGACGAGATCGGAATAACGAAGGACGTCGTCGAGGACCGCGCCGATGGTGGCGGCTTCGTTCCGTGCGGGGATGATCACGGCGATCGTCGTCGCTGCCTTGAGGCGACGGATTCGGTCGAGGTCGAATTCGTCTCGGTGAAGTGTCCAGGGGGCGTCGCGGTCGGTCATTCGAATGAGGTTAGGGGTGAGGTGACGAGATCGCACTTGACACGGCCCGCCCCAGCCGTCAGAATTGAGGGGTCATCAAGAGCGACTGAGGGACGGGCCCGTTGAAGTCGCGACAACCAGTGTGAACTACGAGTTTCTCGTCACACCAGGTGCCAAAGCCCGAACGATGAAAAGGGAGTCATGAGTTTCGCCACAGGTCTTATTTGTCGAGAGTGCGGTACCGCCTACCCCGCCGAGGCTCGTTACTCGTGTGAGTTCTGCTTCGGGCCACTCGAAGTCGCCTACGACCTCGAGGGCGCACGGGGTGTCGTCACGCGCGAATCAATCGAGAGCGGTCCCACGTCGATGTGGCGATACGCGGCGCTCCTTCCTGATCCCGGCGTAGAGCCCGTCGATCTCGGCGCCGGATGGACACCACTGCGCCGCGCGACACGCCTCGCCGAGGTGCTGGGCGTGAAGGAACTCTGGCTGAAGGACGACACACGCAATCCGACGGGCTCGTTCAAGGACCGGGTCGTGTCGGTCGCCATGTCGAGCGCGCGCCGTCTCGGCTTCTCCACGGCGGCGTGCGCGTCGACGGGTAACCTCGCGACGTCGGTCGCCGCGCACGCGGCCTTCATTGGTTGGCCCAGCGTGGTGATCATCCCCGCGGACCTGGAGAAGTCGAAGATCGCGATGACCGCCATCTTCGGCGGCACGGTGCTCGGGGTCGAGGGCAACTACGACGACGTGAACCGACTCTGCGTCGAGTTGGTGGCCGAACATCCCGACTGGGCCTTTGCCAACGTCAATCTGCGGCCCTACTACGCCGAAGGTTCCAAGACCCTGGCCTTCGAAATCGTCGAGCAGCTGGGTTGGCGCACGCCCGACCAGGTCGTCGTGCCGGTCGCGTCGGGAAGCCAACTCACGAAGGTGGCGAAGGGGTTTCACGAGTTCATCGAACTCGGCCTCGCCGACGGTTCCGCGCCCGTGTTGTTCGGTGCCCAGGCGTCGGGCTGTTCGCCCATCGCCACGGCGTTCGCGTCCGGTGCCGAGGTCATCACCCCGCAGCGCCCCCACACCATCGCGCGTTCCCTCGCGATCGGCAATCCTGCCGACGGTCCGTACGTGCTCGACGAGTTGCGCGAGCACGGTGGCGACTGTGGCTCAGTCGACGACGACGAGATCCTCGAGTGCATTGGCCTGCTCGCGCGCACCGAGGGCGTTTTCGCCGAAACCGCCGGCGGCGTCACCATCGCCTCACTTCGTCAGATGATCGCCCGCGGGACGATCGACCCGAACAAGTCGATCGTCGCCATCATCTC
>DAIOEY010000141.1:3156-4481 GCA_036745995.1 Acidimicrobiales bacterium
TTTCGGGTCCTCGACGACCGCGGGGTCCTTCGCCGGTTCGTGAACGTCTTCGTCGCTGACGAGGACATCCGGTTCCTCGACGGTCTCGACACGGTGCTCGTGGCCGGCCAGACGGTCTCGCTCGTGCCCGCCGTGGCCGGCGGGTAGTTCGCGTTAGCACTCACCCCCCTAGACTGCTAATATTGCTTTGCACCAAAAAGGTGCGAACTCGCACTAGGAGGATCCACAGTGGCGAAACTGATCGCTTTCGATGAAGAGGCCCGCCGGGCGCTGGAGCGCGGCATGAACAAGCTGGCTGACGCGGTACGCGTCACCCTCGGGCCCAAGGGTCGAAACGTCGTGTTGGACAAGAAGTGGGGAGCCCCCACGATCACCAACGACGGCGTCTCGATCGCCAAGGAGATCGACCTCGAGGACCCGTACGAGCGCATTGGCGCTGAGCTGGTCAAGGAGGTCGCCAAGAAGACCGACGACGTCGCCGGTGACGGCACCACCACCGCGACGGTGCTCGCCTGGGCCATGGTCCGTGAAGGCTTGAAGAACGTCGCCGCGGGCGCCAACCCGATGTCGCTGAAGAAGGGCATCGAAGCGGCCGTCGAGGCCGCCGTCGCGTCGCTGGCCGACCTCGCCAAGCCCGCCGACACCAAAGAGCAGATCGCCCAGGTCGCTTCGATCTCGGCCGCCGACGAGGAGATCGGCGCCATGATCGCCGACGCCATCGACAAGGTCGGCAAGGACGGCGTCATCACCGTCGAGGAGAGCCAGTCGTTCGGCATGGACATGGACCTCGTCGAGGGAATGCGCTTTGACAAGGGATACATCTCGCCCTACTTCTCGACCGACACCGAGCGAATGGAAGCGGTGTTGGAGAACGCCTACGTCCTGCTCGTCTCGAGCAAGATCACTTCGGTACGTGACGTACTGCCGGTACTCGAGAAGGTCATGCAGTCGGGTCGCCCGCTGTTGATCATCGCCGAGGACATCGAGGGCGAGGCCCTCGCGACGCTCGTCGTGAACAAGATCCGTGGCACCTTCAAGTCCGCCGCCGTCAAGGCGCCGGGCTTTGGAGAGCGTCGCAAGGCCATGCTCCAGGACATCGCGATCCTGACCGGCGGCACCGTCATCTCCGAAGAGGTGGGTCTCAAGTTGGAGAACGCCACGGTCGAGCTGCTCGGTTCGGCCCGCAAGGTCGTCGTCACCAAGGACGAGACCACCATCGTCGAGGGTGCGGGCACCGAAGAGGACATCAAGGGACGCATCAACCAGATCAAGGCCGAGATCGAGAACACCGACTCGGACTACGACCGCGAGAAGCTCCAGGAGCG
>DAIOEY010000142.1:0-4481 GCA_036745995.1 Acidimicrobiales bacterium
TAAGAACAAGGAGAACGTAATGGCAACTGATGACCGCGCGAAGGCTCTTGATGCCGCTTTGGGCCAGATCGAGAAGCAGTTCGGGAAGGGCTCGATCATGCGCATGGGCGAGAACCTACACATGAACATCGAGTCGATTCCCACCGGGGCGCTCGCCCTCGACATGGCGCTCGGCATCGGTGGATTACCCCGAGGACGCATCGTCGAGCTCTACGGTCCCGAGTCGTCGGGCAAGTCAACACTCGCAATGCACGTGGTCGCCGAAGCCCAGCGCAACGGCGGCGTGTGCGCCTACATCGACGCCGAGCACGCAATGGACCCCGTCTACGCCCGCGCCATTGGTGTGAACGTGGATGACCTGCTGATCAGCCAGCCCGACACCGGCGAGCAGGCCCTGGAGATCACCGACATGCTCATCCGCTCCGGAGCCCTCGACGTCATCGTCATCGACTCGGTCGCGGCGTTGACGCCCCGCGCCGAGATTGAGGGCGACATGGGCGACTCGCACGTCGGACTTCAGGCTCGACTGATGAGCCAAGCCCTTCGCAAGTTGACCGGTGGTCTCTCCAAGTCCAACACCGTGGCGGTCTTCATCAACCAGCTACGCGAGAAGATCGGCGTCATCTACGGCTCGCCCGAAGTGACGCCCGGTGGACGGGCACTCAAGTTCTACGCGTCGGTCCGACTTGACATCCGTCGCATCGAGTCGATCAAGGACGGCACCGAGGTCGTGGGCAACCGCACGCGCGTGAAGGTCGTGAAGAACAAATGCGCCGCGCCGTTCAAGCAAGCCGAGTTCGACATCATGTACGGACAGGGCATAAGTCGCGAGGGCTCGGTCCTCGACGTCGCCGTCGAGTTGGGTTTCGTGAAGAAGGCCGGAGCCTGGTTCACGTACGAGGGTGAACAGATGGGCCAGGGACGTGAGAACGTCAAGACGTTCCTTCGCGAGAGTCCTCAGCTCATGGCTGAACTTGACGGTCGAGTGCGCGAACACCTGGCGAACGCGCTACTACCCGACGTGGTGGGTACGAACGCCGAGATTGACGTGGACAGTCCGCTGACGCTGGACTGACCCGCCCGCGGCCAAGGGGGCAACCCCCTCCTTCGATGGGTGGGACAGGTAGCGTGACCGAGGTGAGTACGCGCCTACGTTTCCGCCGTTTCCTCGGGGCACGCGTCCGCGCCACTCGCCGCTACCTGAACGAAGTCGCCGCCGTGGGCCCCGACGACCCCTACGCCACCTCGTTCTTCTATTTCGGCTCTCGGGCGGTACTCCTCGCACCTCAGGGCGTGATCTACAACGAGCGCTATCTCTCCATTGGCGACGAGACGATGATCGGTCCCAACGTCTGTCTCACCGCTGGCATCAGCGCCGAACAGGAGATGCTGCGTGCGCCCGTCGTGACCATTGGTCGCAAGTGCATCATCGGGCGCGGTTCGCACATCATCGGACACTGGTCGATTGAACTCGGCGACGAGATCCAGACGGGACCTTACGTGTACATAACCGACCAAAACCACTCCTACGAGAATCCCGATCAGCCGGTGGGTTGGCAGACGCCGACCGAGACCGCGGTTCGAATCGGATCCGGTAGTTGGCTCGGAGCCAACGTCGTCATCCTGCCGGGCACGGTGCTCGGGCGAAACACCACCGTCGCGGCCGGATCGGTGGTGCGCGGGACGTTTCCCGATCACGTGGTCCTGGGCGGCGTTCCCGCGAAGGTGCTGCGTCACTTCACTGTCGATAGTGGTTGGCAGGCTGGACCTTCCCGGTGAGTTCCAAGGCGTTCGGCATCGACCTTTCTCCTCTGCGCGCGTCGAAGCAGTACCGACGGCTGTACATCGCCGGATTCGTCACGTCCCTCGGCAGCCAGGCGACCTACGTGACGGTGCCGTTCCAATTGAAGAACCTCACGCATTCTCCACTCGCCGTCGGCGCGCTGGGATTGGTGGAGCTGGTGCCCCTCGTCGTCTTCGGCCTCTACGGCGGGGTGCTGGCGGACCGGCTCAACCGCCGCCGTCTGATTCTGTTGACCGAGCAGGCGATGATGCTGTCGACGGTCGTGCTGTTCGTCAACGCGCTGCTGCGGCACCCTCTCGAATGGATCCTCTACGCCGACGCCTTCGTGGTGGCGGGCGTGTCCAGCGTGCAGCGTCCGAGTATCGAGGCGCTCAACCAGCAACTCGTCCCGCACGATCTCCAGCGCGCCGCGTCGACGTTGGTGACGATTCGTTACACCGGGGCGTCGATTCTCGGTCCGGCGCTCGGCGGACTGCTGGCCGTGGCGATCGGTCCCGCGTCGGTCTACGCGATCAACCTCGTGACGTTCAGCGGATCCCTGGCGTTGCTCTTCACGTTGCGACCCACGGCGCCACTCGACACGGCAGAGGCGGGCGACCTCTCGGCGCTTCGCTCGGGACTTCGCTACGCCCTGTCGCGACCGGACCTCCTGGGGACCTACGTCATTGACCTGCTGGCGATGGTGATGGCCTATCCCGTCGTGATGCTGCCCTTCGTGGCCGAACGCTTCCACGAGACCTACGCGCTCGCCCTGCTCTACTGCGCGTTGCCGGCCGGAGCGCTCGTGGCGACACTGTTGTCGTCCTGGACCCGGCACGTGCACCGCTACGGGCGCGCCGTCGTCGCTGCCGCCGCGGTCTGGGGACTCGGCATCGCGGCCTTTGGCTACGCGACGTCACTCGTGCTCGCGCTGCTCGGACTCGCGATCGGTGGCGGCGCCGATGCCATCAGCGGAATCTTTCGCTCCACGATGTGGAACGAGTCCATCCCTCCCGAGGTGCGCGGTCGAATGGCGGGTATCGAGATGATCTCGTACTCGCTCGGCCCGACGGCGGGGCAGTTCCGCGCGGGTCTCATGGCGGCGTGGACGACGCTGCGCTTCTCGCTCACCTTCGGCGGCCTCGCCTGCACTGGATCGGTCGGCGCCGTCGCGGTCGCGTTGCCGCGACTATGGGCCTTTGACAATCGAACGGACGTCCACGTCGCCCAGGTACGCGAACTGCGCGCTCGTCAGGACCCCGCGTCGCCTCGATAGCTGAATCGCAGGCTCTACGCTCTCTGCATGACATCAACGAACTATCTGGTGACGGTGAGTGGTCCGGACCGCGTCGGCGTCGGCGCCGAGCTGTTCGCGGCGCTCTCCTCTCTCAGTGTCCACGACGGCCGACTGACCGACGTCGCGCAGATCACCATTCGCGGCACGTTGGTGCTCTGCGCGGAGGTGACCGTCGATGACTCGGTCACGCCACTCATGGTGAACGAGGCACTGCTCGCGCGACACATCATCGCCGAGGGCATCACCGCGACCGTGCAGTCCGTTCAACCGAGTGACGTCGCCGACGGGCGCCGGCTGCTCGTGACGTTGCTCGCGCCCACCATCAGCGCGTCGCAACTCGATGGCGTCTTTCGCGCGATCGCCAAGACGGACGCCACCTGTGAGCGAATTGTCCATCTCGCCTCGTACCCGGTCGATTGCTACGAACTCGTCGTTCGTGGCGCCGATCACGTCGCGCTTCGCGAGGGCCTCACCACCGTCGCCAGTGAGCTCGGACTCGACCTCGCGGTCCAGCGTGCGGGACTGCACCGACGTTCCAAGCACCTGGTCGTGATGGACGCGGACTCGACGCTCCTGCAAGACGAGGTGATTGACCTCCTGGCCGACGCCTGCGGTTGTGCCGAGGAGGTGTCCAAGATCACCGACGCCGCGATGGCCGGCGAGATCGACTTCGCCGAGTCGCTGCGCCGACGCGTCGCGTTGCTCGAGGGACTTCCGGCGACGGTGATCGATGACGTGCGCGCGAAGTTACGTCTGACACCGGGGGCACGAACGCTCGTGCGAACCCTGCGGCGACTCGGCTACGTCCCCGCCGTCGTGTCGGGAGGGTTTCTCGAAGTCCTCGAACCGCTCATGCGCGATCTCCAGGTCGAGCACTACGAAGCCAATCGACTCGAGATTCGTGACGGCAAGTTGACCGGACAGCTCTCGGGCGACGTCCTCGATCGGGCCGGCAAGGCCCGGGCACTTCAACGTTTCGCCGACGACGTTGGCGTACCGATCGAACAGACGGTCGCCGTTGGCGACGGGGCGAACGACATCGACATGCTGTCGGTCGCGGGCTTGGGTATTGCGTTCAACGCCAAGCCGGCGGTGCAAGAGCACGCCGACACCGCGCTCTCGGTCCCGTACCTCGACGCGGTTCTCTATTTTCTGGGCATCAGTCGCGAGGAGATCGAGGCCGAGTGAGCCGTGATCACCGGAACACGGAATCCTTCGTTTTTGGCGTCGTCGCGACATCGCCCCACTGAGCCTCGGTGTCGGTCGCGGCGGACGTCCCCGGATCGGTGTCTCGTGCCTTGTCCCATCGCGTTGTTCGCCGAGCGTTCCCGAAATGACCCGGCGTTTTGCTGCTTACTGGGTAGTAGGGTCTCCACTAATAACACGGAGGAGGGGTCGTGA
>DAIOEY010000143.1:0-4424 GCA_036745995.1 Acidimicrobiales bacterium
GCGACTTTGAAGAGCGCGACGCGAAGTGCCGGGGGCGCAATCGTCTCGCGCAACAAGTCGCCGACCTGCGTGAAGTCCTCGAGCGCTCCAGGCGGACCTCCCTCGATACTTCGACTACTGACCATGCGCGCTAGTTCCGCCGCGTTGGTTGGCAGGGTCCACAGGTCGATCGGCGCAGTGGTCTTCGTTCCGGGAGAGATTGCTTCGACGACAGTCGCCTGGGTCAACGAGGGCGAACCGGAACTGAGCCAGTTGGAACGGTCGTGAGTAGTCGGAAACGTGGGGTTGGACCAGGTCTCGACAAATCGTCCCGAGCCGTCCATGCCCAACCAGTCCTGGCGCTGCTCGTCGTAGTTCACCGTGAACGGATACTTCAGCAGATCGACGTACTCAATCGAGTTGACCGCCACCGACTTCGTGTATTGATACTGCCCCGGTCCCGGTGTTTCAGTCCTTGGCATCTTTGAGGCGACTCGCGACAGGTGGTTGAGGGCCGCCGCCGCGGGCGACGGGCGGTCCACGGGGCTCGGAAGAATCTGGAGCACGAGCAGGGCGAGCGCTACCGCAGCAACGAGGCTCACGGCGATGACGCGGGGACGCCAGGTCTTGGCAGCGGTGACTGGAGTCGCCAGGATCTGGTCCAGGCGACGACGAGACGATTCTGCGTCGATGGGTGGTACCCCGAAGCGGTCGATGGGATCGGCTCGTCGTATGAGATCCTCGATAGTCATTGTCACGGCGCTTGTCCTTTCGAGAAGAGAGCGCCATTGGCGAGCGAAGAGGACTCCGGCCTGGTTACGAGTGGGGGCAAGTCCTCTACGGCGCGGCGCACGCTGTTTCGGGCCCGCCGGTAGCGGAGCTCAAACGCGTTGATACTGCAGTTCATGACGACGGATGCTTCCGCGTGAGAGAGTTCGTCCCAGAGCACGAGTCGGAGCGCCTCGCGGTCGAGTGGTTTGAGTCGTTCCACCGCCTCCAACACAAGGTCAAAACGGTGATCGATGTTCTGCGACGGCTGGATCTGAACGACAGTTATCTGGTTGACCAAGCGCAAGCGAAGACGGCCCTGCCTCAGACTGCTTCGAAGGTGGTGGGCAACGCAACGCCGAGCGACACCAAAGAGCCAGAGTCGGTCCTCGGGCGGTGCCGGTACCTCCTCAAAACGCCGCCAAGCGACGAAGAAGACCTTGGCCACCACGTCGTCGACCTCGTCTCTCGGAACTCGACGTGCCACGTACTCGGTGATGTCGCGGAGCAGGAGCGAGTACACGCGCTCGAATTCCGTCGCTCTCTGATCGCTCACCCGGATCCCAGTTCGTACTTCGTCCAGTAGCTTCTAATCACAACTACACATGCCCGCAAGCGACGGAAATCCGTCAAAAAGTGCTGCGCCCGCGGCGCTGTTTGATCCTCTGGTCAACTGTTGGCGGCCTTGTTTCTCCTCGGCGCGAGCTACGCCTATCTTGAGGGCGAAGATTTCGATGTGACGCGACCTGCCAGCAGCCCATTCAGTCGGAAAGCCGTCGCGAACGACGGCTTTCCTGGTCAGATTGGCAGTTCTTGCTCTGGTTGACGATTGATCAACCGAATCGAACACCCTAAGTCCCCTTCTCAAGATGAATTCAGTCAACTCGTTAACGGAACTCTGTTGCGTCCGGAGATGAGTATGTGTAGGAGGTTACAGTCGGCGTTGGGACGAGTGTTGTGGCAAGAGATCGAGGATAATCAAGGGTCTTCACTAGAAGCAGCTAATTGTGGGCACTGATCTTGTATTCTCAGCGACGCACCGTCGACGCCAGTCCCGTAGGACATCGACCCTCCAGGGTTGCCCACGCCACCAACGTGGCGCCAGAGGCCGCGCAGGTCGTTGCCTTGTTGGTGAAGCATCACCCTCGCTATCACTCGGTAAGCGAGGGCCACACAAGGGTTCGTTTCACGCGTTGAGCCTTCAGCGAACCGCTGCATTCCTCATGGGTGTGGGCATCGCGTCGCCAACACTCCTAGAATTCGAATGTTTCGTGCGCGGACGGAGATCTGCCTGGTCGGTGCACCACTTGCAATTTCGACGGAGTCATTTTGCAGTGGCTCGGGTCACTGTGCGCGAAAGGATGCCGAGCGTGGCACGTAGCGACGCCTCTGGTATCACCGGAAAGTTGATGCGCGATCGGTACACCTCGTGCGCGATTGACCAGTCGTAGTACGAGGTCACCAAAGTGCCTGAATCGAGAGGCTCGAGGATATAGCCGTAGACGTAGCCCATGGGCGGATCGATCAAGGGGTGTTCGATCGTCCAGGCGATCTCGCGATCTCGCTGGAACGCCGTGATGCGGATGGACACGTCGTACTGACCGAGGGGAACGTCGTTCAGCGCTTCGCGATCCATGTGCACGAGGAAGGTGTCTCCAACTTGGGTCACTGGCGCACCCTCGGCGCTCATCAACATGCCCGAAGCGTCGATCCGTACGTGCCCGTCGGGATCGCACAAGAGCGAAAAGATCAGACTCGGGGGGACGGGGATGGTTCGTTGCACTTCAATTCGCTGCTCATTCATCCGCTCATCTTGCCACTTGGACTCTTCGCGACACGCCCTTGCCAGAAGGCCAGCGCTGGCATCCCGAGCAATTCCAGACCTATGGCAGCGATGAAGACCGGATGTGGTCGACCGGTCTTGCGCCACGAAATCAATCGGGCGAATCCGCCCAGGAATGCAACCAACAGGACTAAACGCAAGGTAGAAGTCTTCTTCTCGACATTCGGAAGCGCAAGCCAGACAATCGGTGCAACCGCGATCCAGAACGTATTGACGAATCTGAACTCACTATCGAGATTCGCAGAGATGTATTGGTGCTTTCCAGGAAGAGCAGTCGGTCCTCGGATCACCGACACCAGTCCCGAAGCGAAGGGTATGCAGGCAACAGCTCCAAAAGAGAACTGCAGCAGACGTCGACTGTTCGCGCGATTTGCTGTGGTCATCCAACAATGGTGTCACAGTACGACATCGTCCAACGGGCAATTGACCTCGAGTGATCAGGTGGGGACCATGGTGTCGGCGCCACTCCTTGACTTGGTTGTCAAGGATCGTGGTGGAGTTGTGCATCTGTCATCTGACCTGATCGACACGGGCCAGACGATGGAAGCGCCCAGTCGCGAGAGGATGGTGGCAATCGCGTTACGTCGGCTCCATTTCAGCTCGCCGAGAGCCGTTAATGCTTAGCCGCAAATTCCGCCAACGCGCGTAGCTGCTCTTCCGTGCCCACGCTGATAAGGACATCTCCGGCTTCCAACGAATCCTCGGGCGTGGGGTTCGTGACGAAGCTGCCGTCCGGTCGACGGATTGCCAGCACGAGTGCCCCGGTCTGATCACGAAGATGTGTCGAACGTAGTGTCTTGCCGGCCAGAATCGAGTCGGTGGAGATAACCAGTTCTCCTAATCGGAATCTGAGACTCCCATCGTGCATCACCACGTCCACGAAATCGACGACGTGCGGCTGGGTCACGAAGGACGCCATTCGGTCGCCACCGAGCTGTTGGGGATTCACGACTCTGTCGGCGCCGGCGCGTGCCAGTTTGACCTCCGATGATTGACTTCGAGCGCGTGCGATTATTTGGAGATCGGGTCGCATCGACTTGCCCGCCACGGTGACGTAGAGGTTGTCCGCGTCGGTGTCGAGTGCGGCCACCAATGTCGCGGCCCGTTCAATGCCGGCCAGTAGCAGCACTTCGTCGTCGGTGACGTCTCCGTGGACCGTCGGATAGGGCGCGGTACCTAGCCGATCCAGATCACGGTCGACCACTACCACCTCCCTCCCAGCGTTCGTCAAGAACCGGGCCACCTCGCTTCCGACCCGACCCCATCCGCAGACGATCACGTGCATCTTCATCTGGGCAATCTTTCGATCCATCTTGCGCCTCCTTAGAAGACTTCGCATGTGGCCGTCAACGAGCAACTCGAAGACGGCTGAGAATGTATACAGCGCAGTGCCCACGCCGACCAGGATGAGGAAGATCGTAAAGGCCTTTCCGCTGGCGTCAAGCCGATGCGGTGAATTGAAACCAACGGTAGTGACGGTTGAGATCGTCTGGAAGACGGCGTCGAGCAGACGGAAGCCGAGCAGCAGATACCCGACGGTGCCCACCACGAGCACCAAAGCCAGGGCTCCGAGAGCGATCCACACTCTTCGGAACGGGTCTCTCACCGACATCACTTTAACGAGCTCTTGGTACATGGTGTTTACGTAGTCTGATGAGGTGGATGACCGGTTCGAGCCGATGGTGGATCTCACTGTCGAGCGGCAGGTCGCGATCGAGTTCGCCGAGAAGTGGGGGCTTGAACTCGAGGCGCCGTTTGGGATGTCGAACGTGTCGTACGTGGCGCCGACCACGGGCGGCGCCGTGCTGAAGGTCCCGTGGAGCCACGACGATGA
>DAIOEY010000144.1:0-4377 GCA_036745995.1 Acidimicrobiales bacterium
ATGGCGGCAGTAGAGATCATCGAGTTCGAAGAGTTTCCGGGGATCCACGTTCGTCCCCACCTGCAACTCGTCGTGAACGACCCACGTCTGCGCCCACTGCGCACCGGAAGGAGCCTCACCCAACGCCGCGCCGCACGCGCGCGCATGCTGCGTCGACGACGTCGGACCGTGGTCGCTCTGGCGCTCGTCGCCGGACTGGTCGTCCTGGCGTGGCCCGGCCACGCTTTCGGTGGCGTAACCGGCGCGGGCTTGCCGACCGACCTAGCCAACAGTTCCGTGCTCGCCTCGGGCATGCAGTACGTGGTTCAACCGGGTGACACCGTCAACTCGATCGGCAAGTTGATAAATCCGATCGATCCGTCGATCGCCCGTGCGGCGTTGGTTCATGAACTCGGTTCGTCGACCGTCGTCGCCGGCGAGCACGTCCTCATACCTTAGTTTTTGGGACTTTTGGGTGTATCGTGAGGTCATGCGCTGTCCTTTCTGTGCGGCAGATGATGACCGCGTTGTGGACTCCCGTCTGGCCTCAGACGGTGTGGCGATTCGGCGGCGACGCGAATGCGCCGCCTGCAATCAGCGTTTCACGACCTTTGAGCGTATCGAGGAGATCGGCGTCTACGTCATCAAGCGCTCGGGCGATCGCGAACTGTTCGACCGCTCGAAGATCCTGAGCGGCGTGCGCTCGGCGTGCAAGAACCGACCGGTCGACGAGGAGGCGATGGAGTCGCTCGTTCTGGCCGTTGACGAATCGATGCGCTTGCTCAACCGCGACGTGACGAGCGAAGAAGTGGGCATGTCCACACTCGAGGCGCTGCGCCTCGTCGACGACGTCGCCTACGTTCGATTCGCGTCTGTCTACAAGGGCTTTGAGGGCACCGAGGACTTCGCTCGTGAGATCGGCATGCTCGTCAAGACCACCGCGCCAAAACTCCGGGGCTAACCGTGCGCCTTCTGCGACTGCAACCGAACTGCGCGATGGCCATCTACGCCCATCCCGACGACGCCGACGTCGCCGCGGGAGGATTGTTGTCGTTGTGGGCGAGCGAGGGCTGCGCCGTGCACCTCGTGGTGGTCTGTGATGGAGCGAAGGGCTCGCACACGCCCAAGGCGGACGCGACGTCACTGCGCGAAGCACGAAGCGAGGAGTTGCAGCTCGCCGCCGACCTGCTCGGCGCCACCACCGTGATCGGACTCGAGCGTCCCGACGGGGACGTCGTCAACGACGAGGATTTGCGCTCGATGCTCGTGGGCCTCGTGCGCGAGCACCGACCCGAGGTCGTGCTCGGACCCGACCCCACCGCGACGTTTTTCGGTGGGGTGTACGTCAACCACCGCGACCATCGAGAGACCGGCTGGGCGATGCTCGACGCGGTCGCGCCCGCCGCGGCGATGCCGCTCTACTTTCCCGAGCGTGGTCCGGCCCACCAGGTTCGCCAACTCCTGCTGAGCGGCACGCACGAACCCGACGTCGTCGCCGACGTCTCGCGCACCATTGATACGAAGGTGAAGGCCGTCCTCGCGCATCTCTCGCAACTCGCCGGTGACGCCGACGCGATTCGTGACGTGGTCTACGAGCGCGCCGAGCAGGCCGGTCGTCCCGTCGGAGTCGCGTTCGGTGAAGCCTTTCGCAGCGTTGAACTCGCCTTCTGAGGACCCCTCGGTCGACGAGGCGCCTATCCTTCACGTCGATCTCGACGCGTTCTTCGCCTCGGTCGAGATTCTCGACGATCCGAGTCTCGCCGGTCGGCCCGTCGCGGTCGGCGGTGGTGGCGAGCGCGGCGTCGTCGCCAGTGCCAGCTACGAGGCGCGCCGCTACGGCGTGCGCAGCGCTATGCCGAGCGTGGTGGCGTTTCGTCGCTGTCCCGACCTGGTGATGCTGCCCGGTCGATTCGACCGCTACGAGAGTTACTCGCGTGAGTTCCATCGCCTGGTGCGCGACCTTACGCCCGACTTCGAACCGCTCGGCCTCGACGAGGTCTTCGCCGACCTGCGAAGCCTTCGCCGCCTGGGGGTACGACCGGTCGCCGCGGCCGTGGCATTGCGGGGGCGCATCATGGGCGAACTGCGTCTCGAATGCGGCGTGGGACTGGGCCGCAACAAGCTCTTCGCCAAGCTCGCCTCCAAACGCTCCAAGCCGCGCGTCGAGGCGGGGCGGCTCGTCCCCGGGCCGGGTGTCGTGTGGGTGAGCGCCGCGTTGGAAGCGCAGTGGCTCGAGGAGATGGGGGTCCGATCGCTCTGGGGCGTGGGACCGGCGACCGCGGCGAAACTGGAGAAACTGGGTCTTCATCGGGTGCGCGATCTCGCCCAGGTCGATGAGCACACCCTCGCCGGCCACGTCGGCGCGGCGATGGCCGCGACGCTCGTCGCCTACGCCCACGGCGAGGACCTGCGTGAAGTGGTGACCGACCGTCCGGCCAAGTCGATCGGGCACGACCAGACGTTTGCGCGCTCGCTCACGGGTCTCGGCGAGGTCGTGGTCGCCGCACGAGGGCACGCCGCGGTCGTCGCGCGGGCGTTACGAGCACACGACCGCGTCGCGCGCACCATCACCGTCATCGTTCGATTCGACGACCTGACGAGCGTGTCGCGCTCCCAGACGTTGTCCTTCGGAGTCGACGACGAAGTCGCCATCACCGCGGTCGCCGAGGCGCTCCTCAGTTCGATCGACTATCCCCAGTGCGTGCGACTGCTGGCCGTGCACGCGTCAACGTTCCTCGAGCGCAGCGAGAACCAGATGCAGTTGACGTTCGGCCTCGAGGCCGAGTCGGGTGACCCGCGCGAACACGCGGCGCTCGTGTCGAGGGACCGCCAGATCAGCTACGAGGCCCTGCGCGACGCGGTTGACGAGGTTCGCCAGCGTTTCGGTCGCACCGCGGTCGCGACGGCGGCCGAACTGCGCGAGAGCGGCATCGACGTCGTGACCCAGCGCGGCCGTCACGCCTTTGGGCCTGAGGACAAAGCACCACCGACGTGACCTTGCCCTGACGGCGAGGTTCTAGTGAACGGTGACGAGCGTGCCGATGGGTGTGTGGGGCCAGACGGCCTTCGCGTCGTTGTAGGGCATCTCGACGCACCCGAGACTCTGTGGCCATCCGTAGGTCGAGCGCAGGAAGCCGTGCAGGGCGTCACCGCCGTGGAAGTACGAGATCCAGGGGATGCCCGGGTCGCTGTAGTGCGAGCCGTCGGGATTGGTTCCCGACATCGTCGCGCTGACGTAGCGCAGGTACACCGGGTAGGTGCCCACTTCGGTCGGTGACACCGAGATGCCGGTGTTCACGAGGGTGTGGAAGGTCGCCTTGTCCGCCACGTAGAGGACGAGGGTCTGGGGGAGTGTCTCGGAGACGTCGACGTAGCTGTAGGGAGTGGGGTCGACCTGGTTCTGTTCGACCGCCGTCAGTAACGCGTGCCACGTGGTGGTGTCGGCGACGCCGGTCGTGGGGAGTTGCTGGTTGCTCTGAAAGTTCATGAGTGCGCCCGTGACGAGTACGTTGGCTGCGCCTTGGCGCCAGAGTGAACTGAGTCGCAACGGGAGATTCGTGTAACTCCACGAGAACGTCCCACTCGTCGGCGCGGCGGGGTCACTCGAGGGGCTCGTCGGTGTGAAGGTGAGTGGGAGGTAGTGCAGGGTCGCGAGGAGTTGCTCTTCCCACGTCACGTTGGTCGAGACGCTCGCGCTGACCGCTCGCACTCGAGTGAACGTACAGCGTGTGCCACAGCGCACGGCGGTGGGCGCCTTGATGGTGTAGCTGACGAGAGGGAGGAGCTTGCCCGTCACCACTGCCTGCACGTCGCGCGGTCCGATCTGTTGCCACGTGGTCGCCAAGCCCGGGCGCACCGACAACTGCGGCATCGTGCTCGCCTTTTCGGGGGTGCTGAAGTGGAGTCGAAGCACTGGCATCGCCGCCGTCATCGTCGGGTTCACGGTGCTCGTCACCTTGAGCGCGCTCGTCGCGTGGGCACCGAGCGTGGGCATCAGCGTGGCGGCCACCAGCGCGGCGCCGAAGGTGCTCGCGATCCGCAGACGAGTGTTCACGTCACCACGTTAATGCCCGGCGTCCGAACCGGCCGTTCAGCCTAGGATGGCCTTGATCCTCGAGGAGACCACGTGAACGTTGTGCGGGCAGTGGTGGTGACGCTGCTGGTGATCGCCGTCATCATCGCGGTGCTCTCCATCGTCGGCTTCGTCGTCTCGACCTTGACGTTCGTCATCGAGGTCGCGATCGTCGTCGGACTGGCGTATTTGGTCTGGCGCTACGTCCTGAAGGGCTGAAGCCCCGGAAACCCCCGAGTAGGATGGTCACTTCTGGCGGCGTGGCCGAGTGGTTAGGCAGGGGCCTGCAAAGCCCCGTACTCCGGTTCGAATCCGGACGCCGCCTC
>DAIOEY010000145.1:0-4370 GCA_036745995.1 Acidimicrobiales bacterium
GAAGCGCCGGTGTTCCTCGAAGCCACGAGACCGCTTCCAGTAAGGACGAGGACCACCGCCATTGTGAGGCGTCTCACCAACGTCATCCGGAATGCCATTCCCACATCTTGGCGTGACGCGTGCGACGTCACGTAGCGCCGACGTCCCGAACGATCCGCTCACTTCCCTAAACCTCAGTTGAGCATCCCCGCGTCGAGAATCGAACTCGGGCTCGGGGTCAAGGGAAATTGGTGCGGCTGGAGGGATTCGAACCCCCGACCCTCGGTTCCGAAGACCGATGCTCTATCCGCTGAGCTACAGCCGCAGTGCGACGACTGACATCGCCTCATTGACTGTAGTCGTGGACCCCTTCATGGCCGGCGGCACTCACGCCACGCGGCCGAGCGCTCGACCCCAAGGCGTGTCTACGGTGATTTCTCCAACAAACTGGGTCGTTTCGATAGGGAGTTCGCCGCGGTAAAGGCCGACGGCCATCGGCCATCACTTAGGGGGAGACGTCATGATATTCCGCGGCGTAATGATCGGATCGGAAAATCCTGAGGCACTCGGAGCCTTCTCTACCGGCGTCCTCGGTACGCCGGGAATTCGAGAGGGTTCATGGTTCGGATGGACGACGGCGCACAATTGTTCACTCGCGGTGACGGCGGGGTGAGCGGCGGGAACGCACTCCCCCAGCGGATCATTTTCACCCTCGAGGTGAACGACGTACCGGGATCGTTCGAGAAGGTGAAGGCCCTGAACTCCCGTTGTCGCCGGGCAGCACAAGCCGGACCCGAGCGGCGAACACTGGCGGGCCACCCTCGAGGTCCCCGACGGTAACTTCATTCAGTTGTCAGCACCGTGGCGAGGATAATCAGACTGGAAGTGGCATCTCGACCTCACACCTCGTGCGCAGCGACGTTGCCAGACTGGCGACGCGGTTCGTAGGCCAGCCACGACTTCAGCAGCGACGCGAGGCGGGCTCGCTAGTTGCTCTCCACCGACAACTGACGGCGAAGTCGGGCCTTTTCCACCTTTCCCATGGCGTTGCGGGGTAGTTCGCCAACGAGCACGAACCGCTTCGGGACCTTGAAGCCGGCGAGCGATGAGCGCGCCAGTGACGTCAGCGTCGCCTCATCGAGCAGTACGCCAGGTTCGGCCACCACGACCGCGGTGACCACCTCGCCGAAGTCGGCGTCGGCGAGACCGATCACGGCCGACTCGAGCACACCCGGGAACTCGTCGATGACGAGCTCGAGCTCCTTCGGGTACACGTTGAGCCCCCCGCTGATGATGAGGTCCTTGGCGCGCCCGACGATCTCGACATACCCGTCGTCGTCCAGCGTGCCGACGTCGCCGGTCTTGAACCAACCGTCCGACGTGAACTCCGTCTCTCGCAGTTCAGGGCGACGCCAGTAGTCGATGAAGACGTTCGGCCCCTTCACTTCGACGTTGCCGGGCGAGGTCCCGGCGATTCGAACCAACACCCCGGGTAACGCCGGTCCGACGGTCCCAACCTTCAACGAACCGTCGATCGGATTGGACGTGATCATCCCGGTCTCGGTCATGCCGTACCGTTCGACGATCTGGTGTCCGGTCCGCTCGGCGAACTCGTGGTGCGTGGTTCGCCGCATCGGGGCGGAACCCGAGATGAAGAGCCGCACCGACGCGGTTGTCTCGCGATTGAGCCTCGCCTCGGCGAGGAGCCGCACGTAGTGCGTCGGGACGCCCATGAAGACCGTCGCACTCGCCAGACGCTCCACCACCTCTGCGGCGTCGAATCTCTCGGTCATGATCAGGGACGCACCCGACGAGAATGTGCAGTACGCGCCAACGAAGAGACCGTGGGTGTGAAACAGGGGAAGGACGTGTAACACGACGTCTTCGGACGTGAATCCCCAGACGTCGTTGAGCGTCCGGCAGTTGAAGGCCAGGTTTCCGTGCGTTAACACCGCACCCTTCGGACGCCCGGTCGTGCCTGAGGTGTACAGCATGGCGGCGGGCGTGTCCGCGTCAGCGTGCACGTCGTCGAATTCAGTGGGCTGGCTGGTCGCCTCTTCGAGCAACCGCGCCATCGCGACCCGAGGCGTCGGGTGTTCGAACACTTCGCTGCGCACGAGCAGCGAAGGAGCCGCGTCGTCGAGTAGGTCACGAACCTCTCGATCGTTGTAGCCCGAGTTGAGGGGAAGGTAGATCGCCCCGGCCCGGGCGCACGCGAGGTTCAGGGCGAAGACCTCCGGGCTCTTTTCCAATTGCACCGCGACGCGGTCACCCTTGGTAACGCCGTAGTGCGTCACGAGGAGGTTGGCCAAGCGGGCCGAAAGTCGATCGAGGCCGCCGTAGGTGAGCCCTCTACCGTCGAACGTGACGACCGCCTCCTTCGAGGGCGTTCGCCGACCGCCTGCGAGCAGCGTCTCGGTGATGAGATTCATTCGACCTCTGAACGACGGATCGCGCTCGAAACCCGCTCCGTCACGAGCGTCTACTCGTCACCGTGCACCACGCTTCCAGCGGCCAACGTGAGATCAACCGTCGTGTCACCGAAGTCCGACGTCGCGATGTGAAAGATGTCTTGACTCAGCACCGCGACGTCAGCTCGACGACCGACCTCCAGGGTGCCCAGCAGTTCCTCGTCACCATTCACGTACGCGACGTTCTTCGTGAACGCTTCGAGGGCGTGGCCGACCGAGAGCGCCTGATCCGGTCGAAACGGCTTCGTCGTCTCGTCGGCGCCCGGCCGACCAAAGCTCGTCGACAACACGCGGTTCACCGCCACGTGAATCTCCTGGAGCGGATCGGGGCTCGACACGGGCCAGTCCGATCCGAAAGCCACTCTCACGCCGCGACTCCACAGTGAACCGATCGAGTACTGCCACTCGGCGCGGTCCTCGCCAACGTACGGGATGGTGAGCTCTTCCATCTGCGGATCGTTACAGGCCCACAGGGGTTGGAAGTTAGCGATCGCACCAATGGCGCGGAAGCGGTCCAGGTCGCTCGGCGCGATGAACTGCAGGTGCGCGACGTGATGACGATTCACGCCCCATCGTTCGCGACCGAGGGACTCGATGGAGTCGAGGACCGTCGCGACGGCGCGGTCGCCAATCGCGTGGAAGTGAACCTGAAAGTTCTCCGCGTCCAACCGCTGCAGCGCGGCAGCAAGTTGATCGGGCTCGATGAAGAGATGGCCGCGATGGCTTCCGCCGTGGCCGGGTTCGCCCAGGTACGCCCTTGACATCGCGGCGGTGAATGTCTCACAGACACCGTCGACCATCATCTTGACCGTGGTCGCGCGGAACGATCCGCTCGACGCCCTCTCGCGACGACTCTGCAGATACGGAAGCTGCTCGACGCCTCTCGTGCGGTCCCACCACAGTGCCCCGCGGACGCGTCCGGTCAGCCTTCCATCCTTCGCGGCCGCCGCGTACGCCTCGAAGGTGTCGACAACCCCGATGTCGCCGGCGTCACCGACGCACGCGTCCTGCCAGTGCGTGATGCCGTGGCCGTGCAGACGCCGCTGTGCGGCCTCAAGCCCCCGCGCCAGTTCCTCGCCCGACGTCGATGGCAACACGCGCGCGACCAGCCCCATGGCACTGTCGTGAAGGGCGCCGGTGGGATTGTTCTGACCGTCGCGTTCGACGCGGCCAGCGAACGGGTCCGCAGTACGCACGTCGATACCGGCTCGTTCGAGGGCAAGCGTGTTCACCCAGGCGGAGTGGTGGTCACGGTTGGGCAGGAATGCCGGTCGGCCGGCGCACACCTCGTCGAGGTCGCTCGCGAGTGGAGCGCCGCCGGGAAAGGCCTCCATCGCCCATCCTCCGCCCAGCACCCACGCGTCTTCAGGCAGCGTTGCCGCGTAGGCGCGAATTCGATCGAGACACTCGCTGCGGCTGCGAAGTCCCAGCAGATTGCACCGCAAACTCTCGAGGCCGCCCGAGATCGCGTGAACGTGGGCGTCGCCAAACGCGGGGATCGCCAAACGCCCAGCGAGTTCGATGACGCGGGTCGAGGGACCTCGCAGTTCGTCGATCTCGTCGTTTGAACCCACGGCGACGATCACGTCTCCCTGGACCGCGAGTGCTTCGGCAAAATTGCCCGGTGCCCCGGGCGAGTAGACGCGGCCGCCGCGCAGTACGAGTGACGGCTGTGCCACCTTGGACCCCCATGAGAAGACCCGACACGGGCCAATTCGCTCAACCTATCGAACGCCATCCAACGTGCACAAATTGGGACGACTGCCGGCAAGGTTGCCGAGACATCGTTCACTACGGAGTTGCCAGTAACGCGCGCCGCGGAGAGTCTTCCTTCGTGCGTCGAGGGCGCGTTTCGTGTCCGTCAACTCCGCCACCGGTGGCCGAAGCGTGAGTAGCCTCGGTGTATCTCAACCAAGGAGG
>DAIOEY010000146.1:0-2081 GCA_036745995.1 Acidimicrobiales bacterium
AGGCAAGAATTCGGTTCGATACTTATGCCATGGACGAACGGCCCGAACGAATTGGCTATGACGCGGTAGGCGCGCGACCCTCGAATCAACGCGGTTCATCTCGCCGCCAACTTCGAGCGCTCACGGATTCGATCGAGCACACCGGTCACCGGGCGACAGTGTCGACAGGATCGGTGAACCAATGAGGGGGCGTTCGCGTTGGCTCGCCGCTGTCGTCACCGGCAGTGCCACCCTCGGCGGGGTTGCCGCGTTCGCGAGCGGTTCCGCGTCGGGTCCCGCTTCCAGCGCGGCGGTGGTGACCATCCCCTCTCCGAAGGACGGAACGACGTCGCGGATAAGTTCGCTCGTCGCCCAGACCCAACTGCTCGGTGCGGAGATCACCGACGCTCGAATGGAGTTGTCGCGACTCGAACAGCAGGTCGCGACGCAGGCTGCCCGGCGGCTTGCGGCCCAGCGCTCCGCTCTCCAACACGTGGCGGCGCAGGTGGTCTCGACGGCTCCGGCCACTCACACGACCACCGGGGCGAGTTCTTCGAGCGATTCCGGTGACAGTGGATCGTCAGGAGTTACTGGTGACAACTAGTCGCAGCTCAAGAGACGACGTCTCGCCCATCCAACAGAGCAACGCTCTGCTGCCCGACGAGTTGTTGGAGGCCAGTCACCGGATGGCCGCGAACCGTGCGAGAAGCGCTCGAACACTGTCACGCACACGAGCACAACGACGAATCCTTCCCACCATCGTCGTCACTTCGGTTGCGTTGGTCGGCGCTGGACTCGCCAACGCCTTCGTTGGTTCGAGCGTCGTCCAGTCAACGAGCGCCTCGGTCTCCGCCGCGTCGACGGCCACCTCAAGTCAAGGCGCCGCCAACGCCCGCGTACTCGCGCAACTCGCCGCGGTGCTTGCCGCTGACCAGCGGACCCTGGCGGCCCTCGCCGCCTCCGCCGCGAAAACCCGTCTCGCGGCGTCGGCGAGCAGCTCGTTGGCGGTCACAACGTCATCGGGAGCCGGGGCGGGCCCGGTGAGCGTTGCGGCGTCGCCCGTCGTCGCGGCACCGGTTCCCGCGCCCGCCCCGGTGACGCACGCCACGACGGGAGCCTCCAGTGCTGGCTGAACGCGTTGACGGCGAAATCGTCGCCTCAACGCGAGCAATGGCGACCGAGGTCACCGTGAAGGTCGCACCGGCCGCTCGGCCACACGAATCGAATGATACGGACGCTGCGGTTCACTGGGCGCTCGAGGCCTTCCACGAGGTCGAGCGAGCGTGTACCCGCTTTGACCCGTCGAGCCCGCTCATGCGAGCCAACGCATCGCCCACGCGCTGGCACCGGGTGCCACCAGTACTGTTCCGCGCGCTCGAAGAGGCGAGTCGTGCGCACCAGCGCACCGCCGGGCGCTTCGACCCGAGGGTGCTCGAGGATTTGATCGCCCTTGGTTACGACCGCACTCTGGCCTTCTCGAACGGCGACATCACGACGCCGCAGCGAGCCGTGCGACAATCCAGCAGACAACGACGTGAACCGTGGCGTCCACGCTTTCGCGGCGGCTCCCTCGAGGTCTTCTTGGGTGAAGCCGTCGATCTCGGTGGCATCGGCAAGGGCCTGGCGGTCCGCTGGTCCGGCGAACGACTAGCCGCGGTCACTCCCAACTTTCTGATCGAGGCCGGTGGTGACTGCTACTGCGCGGGCGTTGCTCCCGACGGTGCCGGTTGGCGCGTTGGCATCGAGGATCCCGTCGGTGGTCGTGAGCCACTAGCAGTACTCTCACTGAGTGATCGAGCGGTAACAACGTCGTCGATCAAACTTCGTAGGTGGCGAGCCGGCGACGAACTCGTCCACCACTTGATCGACCCTCGCACCCGTCGTCCCGGCGGTGGGAATCTCGCGGCGGTCACGGTCGTCGGAAAGGATCCCGCCGCCGCCGAGGTCGACAGCAAGACACTCTTCCTCTACGGCCATCAAGAGATTGCCCGGGCAGCTCGCCGGCACGGTCTCGCCGCGCTGTGGGTCGACGTTCGCGGAGAGATCGGCTGCAGCGACAACATGAAGGGTTTCGTACTGTGGCAACGGCCGTGACGCAATCG
>DAIOEY010000146.1:2181-4362 GCA_036745995.1 Acidimicrobiales bacterium
GTCGTGGTGAGCGCCGTCAGCACTTCCGACGACTCGGTTCTCGAGATCGAGTCATCTGCCATGGCTCCCCTCATGGCGCCGCTGTTCGGCGTCGCGGGCTCACCCGGTACTCGTCTGCTCGCCGGACCCGCTCGTTCCTTGGGCACTGAGACGCTCGCCGGTCACGACCATCGACTCGGGATCGTCGATCTCGATGACGTCACACCGCAAGCGTTGCGCGACACCGTCCGCGCGAGCGGGCTGCTCGGTCGTGGGGGCGCGGGATTCCCAACGGCCACCAAGCTCGACCTCGCCGCGGCATCGCCCGGCACGCCGATCGTCGTCGTCAACGCGAGCGAGGGCGAGCCAGCGAGCCGCAAGGATCACACGCTGCTCGAACTTCGACCGCACCTCATTCTCGATGGAGCCCACGTCGCCGCGGCCGCCGTAGGAGCGGACGAGATCGTCGTGTACTCCCACCACGCGAACCGGCGTGCGAACGCCGCGCTCGTGAGGGCGCTCGGCGAACGCCGCGACGCTGGGCGCGCCAACGTACCCGTACGGGTGATCAACGCGCCTGATCGTTACGTCGCGGGCGAGACGAGTGCCGTCGTCTCCTACCTGAGCGGCAACGGAGCGCTGCCGCGCCGGGGCGCCCAACCGGCCGCGAAAGTCGGGATCGCCGGGCGCCCCACGGTGGTCAACAACGCCGAAACGTTCGCCCACCTCGCCCTCATCGCCCGATTCGGGCCGGCCTGGTTCTCGCAGGTGGGAACGCCGGAAGTACCGGGATCGACGTTGATCACGCTCGCCGGATCGGTCGCGGTGCCGGGGCTCGTCGTCGAGATCGTTGGACCGGTCACGATCGGTCACGTGCTCGAGAGCATGGGCGGACTCGACGCGGTGCCTCGCGCGGTGCTGCTCGGAGGGTACGGGGGAACCTGGATCACCGGCGAAGCGGCGTGGCATACGCCGCTCGAGCGCCATCGCCTCGGTGCGCTTGGTCTGTCGCTCGGCTGCGGTCTGGTCGCCGTGCTGGACGACGACGCCTGTGGTTTGGTCGAGACTGCCCGCTTACTCCGGTGGCTCGCCGGACAATCGTCGGGCCAGTGCGGGCCGTGCGTGTTCGGACTTCCCGCTCTCGCCGAGCTCGTCGACGACATCGTCGCCGGCAAGTCGCGCCGCGCCGACCTTCGTCGACTCCGCGAACACGCGGCCTCCGTGCGCGGACGCGGCGCGTGCGGCCACCCGACCGGCGCGGTGAATCTCGTCGAGAGTGCTCTGGAGACGTTCACGCCCGAACTCGCGATGCACCTGCGCGGTGCGGTCTGCGACCCCAGCGACGGACCGTCGCCGTTCCCCTTGCCACACGAGCGCGGGGTTCGACGATGACGACACCCACGAACGCCATCCGGATCATTGTCGACGGGTCGCGATGCGACGGGCACGGCATCTGCGCGCTCGTCTTGCCTGAGCGCATCTCGCTCGACAGGTGGGGTTACGCGTCACTCGACAGCGAACCGATCGCGGACCCGAAGACGCTCGCCCGGGCGAGGCGCGCGGTGCACGCGTGTCCGGCTCTGGCCCTCGCCCTGGTCGGTCCCGTCGGCACTGCGGTTCGGGTGCGACGGCGAATCGGTCGCCGATCAAGGACGGACAACCGCTCAACCAGTGCCGAAGCGGCGTCGTGACCGCGATTGGCGAATCACATGAGATGTAGGAGACTTAGCAGATGACCAGACCGCACGAGAAGGAGTCGGCTCGGTTCGCCGGGACCTCGCGCAACCTGCCCCGCGGTCGGGCGCAATCGTCGAACGCAACCCGATGGGGCCCGTGGCTGTTCTCACTGCTGGTGGCAATCGGGGCCATCGTGACGGTGACGGTCAATGGTTCGGGCGGCGCGACGACGCAGGTCCCGGCAGTGATCCAGGTCGGGAGTCAGACGGCGAACGTGGCGTCGACCACCACAACGACGATCCCCTCGAGCAACGTCACGTCATCGGCGACGACCATTCCCGGGCTCAAGCACCTCACCACGGTGGTTCGCCCGCTGGCGACCGTGACCGAACACGAGGACCCGAGTCAAGGAACCGGTCCGGGCGAGACCAAGACCGGAGCCACCTCGTCCAGCATCCCATTGACGAGTGCCGACAACTAACCGCGATGGCCGGAGCAAACTGCGCGCCGTCGCGTCGGGCGGAC
>DAIOEY010000147.1:0-4347 GCA_036745995.1 Acidimicrobiales bacterium
GTCTGCATGACCGGTTCGACGAACACCGAGATGGCGCTCCCAGGAACTTCCATCTCCTCGAGCACCACCGTGGCTCCGAGGGAACGAACCAGGTCGCGAACCCTCGCGAGCGAATCAGTGACGAAGATCGGATTCCATTGCGCGCTATCGCGGCCAGTGTGATCGTGGGAAATGCTCGCGAACCACTGTTCACCGTTCATGAGAATTCTCATATCGTTCTCCGACTCGTTCAACGTGTGACCGGTGAGATCGCGGTAGTACGTTGCGGCCCTCGCCGGGTCCTTCGAGGTGTGATCGAACCAGCCCGGCGAGTTCGGTTCGTAGACGACACCGAATCCCTGAAAAGTCTTGGGCTGCCACAAGCCGTGTACGGCGCCCGTCGGGTCAATGAGCATGGCCATCGAGCCAATGTCCATCACGTCCATTGGCGCCATCACGACAGTCGCGCCCATTTCCTCTGCCTTTTTCGTCGAGGCGTGAACGTCATCGGTGGAGAAGTACGTCACCATCACGCCGGTGCCCTCGGGAGCCTGCCCGAGGCCCATGACCGGTCGCCCCGAGCAGTTCGCGATGCAGTAGAAATCCATCTCCTCGCCGCCTAGGTCCCACTCCCATCCAAAGACTGCGGTGTAGAAGGCCATCAACGCTTCTCGCTGATCAGAAGATTGCGTCATGACGTCAATCCAGACCGGCATTCCTCTTTCGTGTGTGTCAAGTTGCACCATCGAGCGAGTATGGCACAGCGAGCCGCGAAGTCAACGGGATTCGCGAGATCGACGGTTGGTCAACCCACGTCCGAACTGTCGTCGATCGACGTCAAGTCCACTGCGTGGGCGCTGGGGGACTCGAACCCTCGACCTCAGCCGTGTGAAGGCTGCGCTCTAACCAACTGAGCTAAGCGCCCGAACCCGGAATCCTACCGCGCCAACACCAAGTTGTCATTTGTTCGGCGTTGTAGCCTTCATCCGTGCCAGGAAAAATTGACTCGACCCTTGAGCGAATGCGTCGTCCTCGCCGAGAATCCGCAGTTCCGCGCAGCGTGATCATGGGTCTGGATCACATCGAGCGCCTCATAAGCCTCATCGCCGGCTGTGTCGCCGTCGCGATGGCCCTCGCGCTGCCGTTCTTAATCGGCAAGCTCTACACGATCACGGCCAAACCGATCTCAGCCAAGAAGTGCGCGGTCGGGTACAAGCTCGTTGGCAACCTTTGCCAGCTGACGCGCCCGACCGTGGTCTCGGACTGGATCCTGCGCTTCGTCATGATCCTCGTTATCGGACTCTTGCTCGTTATGTTCGCACTGCTTCGAAAGAGGGTGGGCGTTGCCTTCGTCGGGCTGTTCCTCGGGCTCGCTATCGGCACTATCGGTCTTCCGTTCCTCATGCTCGGCGGCTGGTTGGTGATTCGCGCACTTCGCTTGCAGAAGTACGGTGACGCCACCTTCGCCGGCTCATCGTTGCGCGCCCGAGAGATGGCCAAAGCGAAGAAAGAGGGGCGGGCCCTCGCTCCCTCGACGGCGAAGTCGGCGAAGTCGGTAAAGGGTGCCAAGACCACCGCGCCCAGCGTTCCAAAGCCACCTTCGGCCTCCAAGCGGTACACGCCGAAACAACGAACGCGTCGCCGATAGGTAATGGCCGAACTCGGACTGGACTATCCGACGAAGTGGGGTCGAGGCTACGGCGCGCGCATCGCCCGCCAACTCTTGCAGAGCTTCGGACTGATTCCCTACACCCGCTTCCTTTCATCACTCGAGGTGCGCGGCGTCGAACACATCACGGGCAAGGGCCCGTTCATCTTTGCCGCCAACCACTCGAGCAACGCCGACACCCCCCTCGTACTGAGTGCGCTGCCGGCTTCGCAGCGCAAGCGCACCGTGGTCGCGGCGGCAATGGACAACTTCTTCATGGACGCGCGCAAGGCCTTTCGCACGGTGCTGCTCTTTAACGCCATCCCGATCGACCGTCACCGCATCAACCGACGCAGCGCCCAACTGGCGCTCGAACTCGTCGAAGACCATTGGAACCTGTTGATCTATCCCGAAGGGGGCCGTACGCCCGACGGCCGGCTGCAGGGGTTCAAGGGCGGCGCCGCCTACCTCGCCGAGAGGGCCAAGGCCACCGTCATCCCGACCTACATCCACGACTCGGGCTACCTTCAGGCCGCGAAATACGCCAAGGCGCCCCTGTACCTCGACGCTCCCAACGAACGGCGCCACCACGTCATCGTCGCCTTCGGACCCGCGTTGCGCTGTGGCGACGACGAGAACATTCGTCGATTCGGTGCCCGCATCGAAGAGTCCGTCGAGGAACTCGGTCGCGAGGTGAGTGGCGACGCTACCTACGGGGTCAAGCAACCGGACGCAAGTTGAGCACGGTGCAGCGCTCGAGGTAGAGCCGGTCCGCGACCGTCTCGAGCGGTTCGAGTTCTTCTCCCAAGACTGTCGCGAGCACCTCATCGGCGAACCACGGATTGATCGCGAGCACCGGACCGTGGGCGTACGTGGCCCAGATCCGTTGCGTGCGGTAGCCGTCGAGCGCGCCGTCATTGCCCCGACCGCGCACCACGGTGCCGAGTGCCCCAAGGCCGCCCGACAACGTGGTGCGTCCACCGTGATTTTCAAATCCCACGAGCCAGTGCCCCCGCACCAGCGCCGCCAGCTCACCCACCGAGCGTCGCTCGCCGCGAGCGGTCTCGGCGTCGACGATCCCGAGTCCCTCGTAGCGGTCATTACCCTCGACGCTGAAGAACGTTCCGAGGATCTGAAGCCCCGCACAGACGGCGACCACGTGCGCACCGTCATCGACACGCGATCCGAAGGATCCCTCGGCCAGCAGGTCTCGCGCCAGGCGCTGCGGACCGTCTTCGCCGCCGCCCAGCAGGTAGATCGACGCCTCGGGGATCTCCTCGCCCAACGCCACGCTCACGAGCGACGCGTCGAATCCCCGCCGACGGGCGCGTTCGACGAGCACGAGACCGTTGCCGACGTCCCCGTACGTCCCGAGGAGCTCGGGATAGAGCAGCGCGACGTTCAACACGGCGCGCTCTTCGCGAGCCAGTCACTGAACGCGGTGTAGTTCGCCACGAGCGCGACGGGTTCGGTAGCGACCGGAAGTGTGGACGGGTCGTCCACGACGAGGAAATCAACGTTGGCGTAGTCGAGGCGCGTGGCAAGGTCGAGACGGCGATCCCCGAAGCAGTAGACGCGATGGCCCCGCAAGGACTCGAAGGGCACGTCGTACAACCACGACGGGTCACGACCGTCGGCGATGTTCGCGTTGATCGCGATCCACACGTCACCGGGCTCGGGATCAACGGTCGAGAGGATCGCCGCGAAGCCCGCCGGATTCTTCGCGAGCGAGAGCCGAAACCGGTGGTCGCCCCAGCGTCGAAAGGTGAAACGGCCCGCGACACCCGAGAGCGTGTTGATCCGGGCGACCGCGTCGTTGGGCGAGATGCCGACTTCGTTCAGCGCCGTCACGGCCATGGCGGCGTTGGCCTCATTGAAGGCGCCCGGCATCGACAGCGCGAGGTGGACGGGCACGCCCGCGACCTCGAGCCCGTCATCGAGCGTCGTCGTCATGGTCGGGGGCTTCGAGAATCCGCACCCGCAGCCCCACGTGTTGGCTTCGTGCACCAGCGGTCGCGTACACCGAGGACACGACGTCGCGTCACCGAGCCACGGCGTGGGCACGTCGCACCAGCGCACCAGCGGGGCCGCGGAGGCGGCGAACACGACCATCGGATCGTTGGCGTTCGCCACCACGACGAGACGATTGTTCTGCTGGTCGCTCAAGCATCTGTGCCAGCGCTCGGCCAGTTGGCGTACCTCACTCGCGCGGTCGAGTTGATCCCTCGACAGGTTCAACAAGACCACGACCGCAGGCTTGGTCGCACGAATCACGTCGGGCAACCACGCCTCGTCGACTTCGAGCACGACGCGCGGGTGTTGGGAACCGACCAGGGCCGCGACGTGACCCGGCGCCATGTTCGCCCCCGTGGCGTTGGTCGTGACGTCACCTCCCCAACCGGTGGCGGTCATGGCGCTGGTGGTCGTCTTGCCGTTGGTGCCACTCACCAGGATCACCAGGCGCGAGGCCGCAAGTTGGCCGAGCAGATCAGGGCAGATGGCCAAGCCGACCCGTCCTCCGGCGACGGTGCCACTCCCGCGACGACTCACCCGAGAGAGCCAGTTGACGACCAATACGGCCACGCGCGCAACGCGTGCGCGCGGCGAAAGGCTCGGAGTCATGGTTCTCACGCTAACAACCAGAAAAACACAAAAGGGCCAACCGGGGGGGTGGTTGGCCCTTTTGCAAAACCTTTGCTCTCCTCAAAAGGGGGGTATTG
>DAIOEY010000148.1:0-4308 GCA_036745995.1 Acidimicrobiales bacterium
CTCCCAGCTCACGCGCTTGAGTGTATTGCGGTCGGTGTGCAAGATGACGGCCGGGAACTTCGTGTGCTCGACCACGGTCGTCTCGTCGTAGGTGAAGGTGTCGCCTTCGACCGTGACGGTCACGTCAAAGCGCGTGGTCTTGGCGACTTCGTCGAGGTACTTGTTGGACAGGATGCCGTAGGTGTTTGATCCCAGTTCGGCCGCGAGCTTGAACGTCGTCGCGTCGGGTTCGGCCGTGCCGCCCGCGATCAGCGTGGTGGCCCGGGGCGACGTGAAGCAACGAACGATTTGTCGCTGCATCGCGTCCCACATCCAGTAGCCGACTTCGGTGTGAAAGGGCCGGTCCTCGCCCTGGCGGTAGGCCGCGGTGCGGTAATCGAGTCCGTAGAGGCGCTGCTCGCCGCTTTCGACGGGGCCAAAGGGATCGAAGGTTGTCTTCTCTCGGAACGCCGTCTCGGCGATCTTGCCGTTGTCGTTGTGGTACGAGACGTCCAGGCCGTCAAAGCCGGACTCCCACGTTCCGATAAGGCCCGCGAGTGGTCCCCACTCCTCATTCGCCATCGCGTTCTCCTCGTGAACGGGTCGGCTCGCCCGCGTGGCAGACATCCTACGGGCCAACGCGCGACGTCAACGTCGGGCCACTGAGTCGTGTCGCGAGCGCGTCACTCCAACGAGCGTGATCGAGTGCGACCAGGGCTGGTGCGACGCCGAGCCAGACCTGCGCGTGACTTTGCGCGACGAACAAGGCGAGAAGGATGATCTCCGAAGTGACGCGAACCAATGGAGAACGACCACCGACGCGCTGGGTCATGAGACCGCTCAGCATCACGACGTTCACACCGGGAACGAACGCGGCGAACGTCCAGCGACCCTGGAGCGCCCGTAGCGCGAAGGCGTAACAGGCGGTGCCGATCGCGAAGAGCGCGACGCCCGTGTCGCTCAGGATCGCCGCCAGCGGTTCACCCATCGGATGGGCGGTGCCGGGCCAGTGGGCGAGGACGCTCACCACCAGTCCCAGACCAGCGAACACGGCGACGACGCCGTAGCGCACGAGGCGATGCAACGCTCGAACGGCCTCGAGTGAGGTCGCGAGTGAGGTGGGCGCCACGGGCTCACCGTAGGGGCGCGTCAGATTGGACCAGCGTGTGCCCGACCACACCCGCCACTGACGATCGCCGCTCGGATCGGGGTACCACCCGGGTGGTGGCGAGTCGGGAGACGAGAGACTCACGTCACCATCCTCCCATACCAGCGTGAACGCGGGCGTCGGTGGTCTGTTCTGCGCGGCACTAGGGACGAAGCGCCAGGACCGTGCTGACGCCAATCGCCACGCACACCTTGGCTCCGCACGCGGCGCTCGTGAGCGGCGTCGGTACGTACTTCAGTGGCTCGACGTGCAGTGCGCGGTGTCGAAGGGTCGCGAGCCAGGGATTGTTCGATTTCGTCTGACCGACGACGACGCATTTCGTGTACGACGTGCAGGCCAGAGCGTTCGCTCGCTGATCGAGGGCGACGCCGCTCCACGTCCTCGCGAACGTTTGCGTACGCTCGACCACCGCGCCGCTCGAGGTGGATGCCAAGCCCACGCAGCGCAGACCCGTGCAGGAGAGCGAGGAGAGCGAGTTCCAGGTGGGACTCGTCGGTCGAACTGCCCACGTGACGCCACCGTCGAGTGTCACTTCAACGAGCGCGCGTCCGCCGGCCGCGGTCGCCGCAACGAGACAGTTCAACGCGTCAGCACAGGAGACGGCGGTGACGGGATTGCCGATCGACCAGGACATCGATAGGGGCGTGGTCCATGTCGCGCCCCCGTCAATCGTGAACGAGATACGTGCACCCTCGGCGACACCGAGCGAATCGATCACGGCGCACGACTCGCTCGCGAAGCAACTGAGTGCGCTGACGCCCTGTCCCGCGTGAGGGGTTGCCAGTGTGGTGACGGTCCGCGTTGTCGCGTCGTACGCCCACAGGAGGTCGCCCGTCGGTTGTGTGCCACCGATGAGACACGCGCTGTTCCAACAGGCTGAGGTCGTGACGATCGACGACGGGGCCGCCGGCACGTAGAGCGGCGTCCACTGGCCATTGGGTCGACGGAACTCGCCAACGGACGACGGCCCCACGTCAGAGCCCGACGTGCCGACCGCGACGCACGAGTTGGACGTCGTACAGGCGACGACGCGTAGCGGCACCGAAATGCTGCGTGACGGTGATCCGACGACGTAGACGGTGCCGGCGGTGGTGGTTCCGCAGGCGGCCAGGGTCAGTCCGGCGGCGAGGACACCAGTGGCGGCGCGGCACGCTCGGCGCACGCTCGTCGATGCTCGGCTCATAGTGTCCTTGTTCCTACTTCGGCGAATGCCGCTCCGTCGATGCTACTGACCGGTCGTGCGGTGAATTGGCCGGTCCCGGCGGCATTCGTGGTCTGACACGAGATTCGATCGAGGCCGAGGAAGCGACGCGAGCGCCTGCGGGCTAACCGGCGGAGCGAACGGCGGACGCCATGACGCTCAGTCCGTCGGCCAACTGCTCGTCGGTGATCGCCAGGGGCGGCAGGAGACGAATCACGTTGCCGTAGGTCCCGCACGCGAGGGCGATCACGCCCTGCTGGTTGCAGTAACTGACGATCGCCTTGGCCGCCGCCGCGTTCGGATTCTTCGTGCCGGGCTGGACCAGTTCGAAGGCGATCATGGCCCCACGGCCACGAACGTCGCCGATGATCGCGACGTCCTGTTGGAGCGTGCGAAGCGCCTTCAGGATGACGTCACCGAGTTCGCGCGCCCGCGCGACCAGGTTGCGGTCGCGCATTGTCTTGATGGTCGCCAGTGCCGCGACGGCGGCCACGGGGTTGCCGCCGTACGTGCCGCCGAGTCCGCCCTCGTGCACCGCGTTCATCAGTTCCGCGCGACCGGTCACGGCCGCGAGCGGCATGCCGCCAGCGAGGCCCTTGGCGGTCGTCACGAGGTCGGGAACGACGCCTTCGTGATCAACGGCGAACCAATCCCCGGTTCGACAGAAGCCGCTCTGGATCTCGTCGGCGATGAAGACCACGCCGTTCTTCGTCGTCCACTCGGATAACGCGGGAAGGAAACCCTCGGCGGGTACGACGAAGCCGCCCTCGCCCTGGATCGGCTCGATCAACAGGGCCGCGACGTTATGCGCGCCGACCTGGGTCTCGATCTGCTCAATCGCCTTCGCCGCGGCGTCGGCGCCGCTCAGTCCGTCGAGGAACGGGTAACTCATCGCCACCCGGTAGATCTCCGGGGCGAACGGGCCGAAACGATCCTTATACGGCATGTTCTTCGCCGTCAGGGCCATCGTGAGGTTGGTGCGACCGTGGTAGGCGTGGTCAAAGACGACGATCGCCTGGCGTCCGGTCGCGAGTCGGGCGATCTTCACCGCGTTCTCGACGGCCTCGGATCCGGAGTTGAAGAGTGCCGAGGTCTTCGCGTGCGTGCCCGGGGTCAGTGCCGCGAGCTCCTCGCAGACCTCGACGTAACTCTCGTAGGGCGTCACCATGAAACAGGTGTGCGTGAACGCGGCCACTTGTGTGCTGACCGCGTCGATGAGTTCGGGTACCGCGTGGCCGATGCTGGTGACGGCGATGCCCGAACCCAGGTCGAGAATCTGATTTCCGTCGACGTCCAAGAGGATGGCGCCCTCAGCTCGCTCGATGTAGATGGGAAAGCCGTTGGTCAGACCCGCGCTCACGACGGCCTTGCGACGTTCGTGCAGGGCACGCGACTTGGGCCCGGGAAGTTCGGTAATCACTTTGCGCTCGGTGCCGAGCGACGACTGGATTGACGAAACCATGATGCTCCTCTGCAGTGTTGGCCGGCTCTCGCCAGACGTTTCCAGCGTAGTTCCGGATCACCGCTTCGTCACAAAGACGAAGAAACGGGTGACCAGGGTCACCCGTTTCTTCGCGGCGGAGGAGGTGGGATTTGAACCCACGGTGCCCGTAGACACAGCAGTTTTCGAGACTGCCCGATTCGGCCGCTCTCGCACCCCTCCGTCAAAGAGTCTACAACGCACGGCTGGACCGGCTTCTGGTCGTTACGGTCGCGCAGGGGTTGGGCTGGTGCGTTACGAGACCCCGTACAGTTCGGATGAAGGAAAGAGGTACGGCGTGGCCGAACCAACACTCGACGACGCGTTCATGCGGCAAGCGCTCGACGCCGCCCACGAGGCCGCCCAGCACGACGACGTACCGGTCGGGTGTGTGCTCGTGAAGGACAGCGTCATCATCGCGGTCGGGGAGAATCGCCGCGAGATCGATCAGGATCCGACGGCGCACGCCGAGGTCGTGGC
>DAIOEY010000149.1:0-4299 GCA_036745995.1 Acidimicrobiales bacterium
TACCCGCGAGCAACGCGCACCGGACCAAGACGGGTTACGCCAATGACATCGTGACACTCGAGCATGCCAAGGGGGTTGACCTGGAACTACAGCAGGTCGGTTGCGCGGGCGAGACCGCCCAATCAATGTTGGGCAAGGCCCACCACTGCTACAAGAAGCCAAATCGCCAACTCGTTATCGCGACGCAGTACCTCGTCGCGCACCACGACCAGGTCGGCCTCGTCACCATTGACCTCGGATTCAATGACCTGCGCGCGTGCCTGTGGCCGGCGGTCAGCGAATCGTGCGTCGCCCAAGGACTCGCCTACGTCAGCCGCGACCTGCCGCGCGTGCTGACGGCGCTCAGAAAGGTGGCCGGTCCGAAAGTTCACTTCGTGGGCATTGAGTACGCGGACCCTTTTCTCGCGAACTATCTCAAAGGTCCCGAGGGTGTTATTCAAGCCAATCTGAGCCTGACGGCGATGAACCAACTGAACCGAGTCCTCCAATCGGTCTACGTGGCGGCGCATTTTTCCGTGGCGAACGTGGCCGGAACGTTCAAGAGTGCCAGCACTAGTCCCACGACGATGGCCAACGTCGGCACCGTTCCCACGAACGTGGCCGTCGTGTGTGCGAAGACGTGGATGTGCCAGTCTCCTCCCTGGGGACCCGACGATCACCCCAACAACGCGGGCTACCTTCTCATCGCCACCGCCGTCGTGGCGGTCGGACCGAAAGTGTGGTGACGCAGTGGTGAAGCCGTTACTCGGCCTTTTCATCGTGCGACGGGATCCATGCGGCGACGCGCGAGATCACGCCACTCGTGCGCTCGACCGTAGGTCCTTCGATCAGGAGTTTCGTGGTAGTTGGTGACTCGCGATCTGAAATGATGACCTAAATGGTCTCCCAAGTTGGGACTTAGTGCCCGACAGTCTTATTTCCCACTGGCATTAGAAAGTATTTGAGCGTTTTCACCTGATTCGCGGAGCTGCCGCATTGACGAAGCCATCGTTTCCCGCTTTGAGTCGACGTCACGTACGCCGCGGCAGCGTCCCGTTACGTTACTTTGGTGTCTTGCTGGGCACCGTCATCGTCTGGCAACTTGTCGCGTGGGGCCACGTGTTTCCCAGCTTCGCCTTTCCGTCACCCACCTCGACGTATGACGCCTTTCTCGCCACGATCAATCACGGCTACCTCGGCTCGACGCTGCAGCAGGACCTCCTCATTAGCCTCTGGCGAGTCACCGAGGCGTACGTGGGCGCGGTCGTCATTGGAGTGCTCATCGGCATAGCGATGACCCAGAGCCGGATCTTCTTTACGCTGGTGGATCCCTATCTCCAGTTCCTTCGCCCGATTCCTCCGCTGGCCTACATCCCGCTCTTCATTGTTTGGTTCGGCATCGGGGAGATGCCCAAGGTTCTCTTGATCCTCGTCTCAACGCTGCCCGTGATCATCATCAACACGATCAATGGCGTCGAATCGACCCCACGACACCGGATCGAGCTCGCTCGCAACCTCGGCGCTCGACGGTTACAGGTCCTGTACCGCGTGGTCTTTCCTTCCGCACTACCCGATATCTTCACCGGAATGAAGGTGGCCATCGGCGTCGCCTGGAGCACGCTGGTCGCCGCCGAACTCATCGCCGCGAGTCAAGGACTGGGTTGGCTCATTGAAGAGGCCGGACAGCAGCTGCAGACGGGCATCGTCGTCGTCGGCATCATCGTCATCGGCATCATGGGCTACCTCATGGATCTCTCTATTCGTCTTCTAGAGCGCACCATCATTCCGTGGCGCGCGTACGCATGAATACGATTCGACGCCCTGCTCTTGCGGGCAACGACCGGCCCCAGTACGTTGGGTCCCTTAGAAGAAAGCAGACGCCATGAAACACTCCCACCGACGAGGCCGCGCGACAATCGTTGCGGGGGTATTCAGTCTCAGTTCCCTCGCCGTCGCCGGGACACTCGCGACGTCGAGTCCGAGCGGCGCGAGTGTCAACGCCGGGAGCATCACCATTGGTTACGAGAACAACGGCGCGGATCCCTCAATGATCACGGTGGCGAACAAGTACTTCCAGCAGCAGCTCGGTAACAAGGTCCAGCTCAAGCTCTTCTCCTCGGGTGTGGCGGCGTTGACGTCGCTCGCGTCGGGGAAGCTGCCCTTTATGTGCGGCCTCGGTTTTCCTCCCGTCATCTCCGCTATTGCCCAGGGCGTGCCGCTGCAGATCATCTTCAATCAAGAGCGCTACACCAACGACGCCGGCCTCGTGGCGAAGAAGAGTAGTGGAATCAAGTCGGTCGCGGGTCTTAAGGGCAAGAGCATCGGGTTGGTCATTGGCTCACAGTCCTCGTTCGAGCTGGCCGCGTTTGCCAAGACCGCCAAACTGAACCTGTCATCGGTGAAGCAGGTCAACCTGACCCCGCCCGAGCTGCAGAGCGCGTGGACCACGGGCGCCATTAGCGCCGCCATCGTGTGGGATCCGGTGTACGACTACCTCGTCACGCACGGCGGCCGCGTCCTGGCCAGTGACGCCACGCTGCCTGCGACCGCGACGTCGTACAACATCTGCGTCGCCAACACGGCCTACGCCGCTGCACATCCCGCTGTCACCCAGGGCTTTATCAAGGCGCTCGGCCAAGGCGTGACGTACCTAGAGCAGCACCGGAGTGCGGCGTTCTCCGTGATGGCCAAGGCGGCAGGAATATCCGTTGCCACCGCCAAGACCGAGATCGCCGGCTACAAGTTGTTCAGCGTCGCGAACCAGACCGCCTCCTCCGTGCTGGGAACCTCTCTCGCGACGAGCGCCACGTCCGGCACCGCTCAGTCGCTGCTCAACAACTGGAAGGCGCTGTACGCGGCCGGAACCGTCACCGTCAAGCCACCGTCGTCGGTCGCCAAGTTCGTGAACCCCACGTACGCGTCGAAGGCGAAATAGTTTGATCCTCCAAGTTGAGGGAGTATCGAAGTCCTTCGAGAGTCAAGACGGACTGCGTAGTCCACTCAACGTCTTCGAGAACTTCTCGTTCGAGATGGAGGAGCACGAATTCGTGTCCGTCCTCGGTCCCAGCGGATGCGGAAAGACCACACTATTGCGACTGGTCGCGGGCTTCGAGACGCCCGACAGCGGCACCGTCGTGTTCGATGGAGCGCGAGTGGCCGGTCCGGCGCCTGATCGAGTCGTCGTCTTTCAACAGCCCGGCCTCTATCCCTGGCTCGACGTGCGCCACAACGTCGCCTTCGGCCTTCGTTTGAAGCAACGACGGATTGACTGGGCGCCGGTTGAGGAGATCCTGGAGATCGTCGGCCTTAAGGACTTCGCCACGCACGCCGCACACGAACTGTCGGGAGGGATGCAGCAGCGAGTCGCGTTGGCGCGCTCTTTGGTGATGCGACCCAAGATGCTGTTGATGGATGAGCCCTTCGCGGCCCTGGACGCACATTTGCGCAGGGCAATGCAGAGTTTCCTTCTCGAGCTTTGTAGAGAGATACGGACCACCGTCCTGTTCATCACGCACGACATCGAAGAGGCCATCGTCCTCGCTGAGCGCGTGGTCGTTCTTGGCTCGTCACCGGGTCGCGTACTCGGCGAGCTCCGCACCCAGAAAGTAGAACCGGACAACGAGGGACTCCTCGATAATCCTCACTATCGCGAGATACGCCGCCAAGCGGTCATCTTGTTGAAAGAGGAAATTTGACCTCGAGCGCCGTGCCGGTCGAACGATCCGGTCCCACGGGACCTCGTAGCGATTCTCGTCACGTCCTGGTCGACAAACTCACCGGCGCAACTTCGCGCATTTGCTTCGCCGTCCGACATTGACCTCCGTCGTTCCTCGCGACCGTCGGCAGAAAATCGATCCGATCTGGATGAACCCACTGTGTGTTCAGTTCCTACTGTCGAATTGCGTCCGAGTTGCGGCGGGGTACTTCCAAATGGCGATCCGATGCCGCGCAGGACCTGAGACTACCGATTGGATGTTCCTCGACGACGTCACGTTGCTTGTTCAGCGAATGGCGTACGTACGGTCGCGTCTCTCAACGGTTTGAATGAGATGAAGTGGGAAACGGCACCCTGTACGGCAGTCACACCGCGGCCCCGATGGAAGTCTCTTCTTCGAAGAGGCGCTGGGCATCGATCGACTGGCAGCCACGAACTACGTGGATACGTGACTCGATTCCGGTGAGTTCAGTACCTGACTACCCGTGAAGCCCTCTGCTTTCAACCGGCGCTCCCTCGCTGACAAGGCGAAGACTGCGACGACAACGCCCCAGAGGGCGGTGGCGAACGCGAGGTGAACGTCCGCGATCTCCGTGTGCGAACTC
>DAIOEY010000150.1:0-4282 GCA_036745995.1 Acidimicrobiales bacterium
TGCTCGACGCCTGATCGAGCGCGCTCGCTGTTGAGCGCGACGCCGTTCGGCGCACAGGTCGACGTCGAGACTTCCGGTCTTTCCATCCACTTGACAGCGGACACGAATCGCGACGCGATCGCCGAAATCAATCGACTGCTGGTCGGGGACGGCATCGACGTCTATCGGCTGCAGGAGATACAGGTATCTCTCGAATCATGGTTCTTGCAAGTGACAAGTCGACTGGGAGAGTCCGCATGACGACAGCATCGACCAGCGCCACGTCGGCCGCCGGCGTCGCGACATCGCGAAATGGCCCGACGCGCGACCGTCGAGGATCTTGGATTCCCACGGGGGCAATGATCTCGACCCGTTTCATGGAACTTCGCAAGCGACGCGGTCTCATGGCCGCCCTCGTCGTCGTGAACATTGGTGTTCCGTCGATCTTTCTCTTGATCCGGCTCATCATGCACGCCGTCGCGCCCAAGTCCTACGGACCCGCGGGCGGCTACGACATCTTCACCGCCCTCGTCGCCGGGGTCATGTACGTCTTCGGTTTCATCGTCGCGGCCACGTTGGGCTGCACGGCGGGATCGGTCGACCTCACCGAGGGAATGTTTCGCCATTTGGTGATCACGGGGCGTTCTCGTTTGGCCCTCTACTTCGCGCGAATCCCCGCGGGACTCGCGATCATCGTGCCAATGGTGGCGGCGGGTTTCACGATCGTGTGTGCGGTCTGCGTGTTCGCCGCACCGACCAAGCTCGACTACCAGGGCGTCACGGTGCCCGCGGGGCTCTCGATGAAAGGTCTTGAGACGTGGGCGGCTGCCCACCCCAAAGAGGTGGTCTGTGGTTTGTCGTTCCAGTTCAAGCAGGGGCAACAGACAAGCATCCCCTCCTGCTTCATTGACCAGAAGGGCCAATTCGTCACGCCTCCCGGCGCTCCCGGACTTCACTCGGTCCCTTTGGCGACGCTCAAGGCTGACGCCGTGACGATAGCCAAACAGGACTATGCGGACTATTCAACTCACTTTCTCAGGCCGTCGACGTCGCTCATGATCAAGGCCGGGTTGTGGATCGAACTCGAGGCCATCATTGGCCTCATCGTGGGACTCGGGTTGGGATCGCTGATGGGGCAGCGAACCGTGTCGGTGATCTTGATGATCGTGCTCGAGGTCATTCTCACGCCCATCCTTTCCCATTCGGTGATTCCTCACCTGATCAACGTGCAACGAGGGGTCGTTGGCCTCGCCACGGCTCACCTGGAACCGGGCGGTCTACCCCACGTATTTGGTGGTGGCGGCGGTGGTGGCGGTGGTGGTGGCGGCTCGTCGCTCGTTCCGGAGAGCACCACGGTCGCCGTGTACGTCATCGTCGGTTGGCTCGTCGTCTGGACGGGATTGGGAGCGTGGCGCATGGCCAAGCGGGACACGTAGTCGACGGAGACCTCGCTGTGGCGGAGGAGGTGGGATTTGAACCCACGGTAGGTTGCCCTACACACGATTTCCAATCGTGGCGATTCGGCCGCTCTCGCACTCCTCCCGAATTCCGATACGCATTCTTGGAAATGAATACCGGCTCGCAAGGCTACCCGAGCCGTGACAACGCGACGCGCGGTAGCCTTTCTACGCCGAGGTCCACAGCGGTGGTCGGGTCCCGTGCGACGACCGTTCGTGAACCGAGTCAGGGGTGGAAGCCAGCAGCTCTCAGCGGATTGTGTTGGGTGCCACGGATCGCCTGACCACCGCTTTGGACCTCGGCACCTGACAGCCCACCGTTAGCATGACCTCATGGCTGACGCGATCCCCACCCCCACTTCGCTGGACGGCGTGACTTCGCTCTACCGCCGTTTTCGACCCGGTCGTTTCGCCGAACTCCGTGGTCAGGACCACGTCGTTCGAGCCCTGCAGGGGGCCGTAAAGAACGACCGCGTGGTCCACGCGTATCTCTTCTCGGGTCCGCGAGGAACCGGCAAGACGACGACGGCCCGCATACTCGCGAAGGCACTTAACTGCGAACACCCGGTCGACGGCGACGCCTGCAGCGTGTGCGCCAGTTGCGTCGCGATCACCAAAGGCTCGTCACTCGACGTCACCGAACTCGACGCGGCGTCGAACAACGGCGTCGACGACATTCGAGAGATCACCGCGGGCGCGTGGCACGGCACGCCCGGACGCTGGAAGGTCTACATCTTTGACGAAGTGCACCAACTTTCGAAATCTGCGTCCGTCGCGCTGCTCAAAACCCTCGAGGAGCCACCGCCGCACGTCATTTTCGTGCTCGCGACGACCGATCCCCACAAGGTGTTGCCCACCATTCGTTCGCGCACCCAACATCTCGAGTTCCGCTTGATCGGCGGCGACACGCTGAGCACGTTGCTCCACGACGTGAAGGGCGCCGCCGGCCTCACCGCTGACGAGGCGACGATCGACGCCGCCGTGCGCCTCGGCCGAGGCTCGGCACGTGACGCGCTCAGTGCGTTGGATCAACTGCTCGCGACCGGTTCGTTGATCGAGGCGCAGCCCGAATTCGATGGACTCTTTCACGCCATGGTTGACGTCGACGCCGTGGGAGCCTTGCGGTCCCTGGCGTTACTCACCAAGGAAGGTTGGGATCCCGAACAGTTGGCCGAGAGTTTCGCCGCCGAGGTCCGCCAGGTCTTCCTGCTGCAAGTCGCGCCCGAAGTCGCCGACGCAGTCGACAGTGACCGCGATCGACTCAACACGTGGGGAGCGCAACTGGGACTTCCGAGAACTGTACGCATTCTCGAGACCGTTGGGCGAGCGATGCGAGAGATGAAGAGTGCGCCGGAAAAGATTGTTACGCTCGAGGTGGCGCTCGTGCGTCTCACCCGACCCGAGCTGGACAGTTCTCTCGAGGCCCTCGACGAACGACTCACGAAACTCGAGCGTGGAGCAGCCCGCCCGCCCGCGCCCGCACCGACACCCGCTGCGCCACTGCGCCCGATCGGTTCGGTTGACGCGGTGAAGAGCGACCCGGTCGCTTCTGTTGTTCCAGTGGTGTTGCCTGAACCGGCTCCCGAAGCGCCACCACCATCAGTCGAGCCCCCAACCGAATCACCACTGAGCGCCGAGCCGCTCGACTTCGACGACGTACGCGACCGGTTCGAACAGCACGTCGTACCGCGCACCGCACGTTCCGCCCAAATGCTCCTGAAAAGCGCCCAACTGCGATCGCTCGACGGGAATCGACTGACCATCGCGGTGCCGAGCGACGAGATGCGTCAGAGCACCGAGGTCATCATGCCCGGACTGCGCAGTGCGCTCGAACACGAGTTCAAAGCGGCGTTGCAGGTCGAATGGGTCGTCGATCGGACGCTGAGCTCGGTGACGACGGCGCGTGCTCCACGTCCCGTTCGTGCGCCGTCGCCCGACACGGCCGAAGAGAGTTACTCCGGCGACGAATCGGTTCTGGTCGTCGAATCCGCCGCCGATCACCTGATCACCGAGATGTTCCCCGGCGCTGAGGAGATTTCGTGAGTTATCCACCGCCACTGCAAGCCGTCGTCGACGAGTTGGGTCGCTTTCCCGGCGTGGGTCCGAAGTCGGCGCAACGCATCGCCTTTTGGTTGATGCGCCAGCCCGGTGAGGACGTCACTCGACTCGCACAGTCGCTCGACGAGATGCGCACGAAGCTCGCGTTCTGCGAGCGGTGCTGCAACATCGCTGAAGCCGGGGGTCTCTGTCCGATCTGTGCCGACGAACGCCGAGACCAGACGACCATCTGCGTCGTTGAAAATCCGCCCGACGTCGCCGCCGTCGAGCGATCGGGCGCGTTCCACGGGACCTACCACGTGCTGCACGGCGTGCTCAATCCTCTGGAGGGCGTGACGCCGGACCGTCTTCGGATTCAAGAACTCGTGCACCGTCTGCACGGCCCAGTGAAGGAGGTCATCCTCTGCTTCAACTCCAACGTCGAGGGTGACGCGACCGCAATGTACCTGAGTCGTCTTCTGCAGGTTCCTGGTCTCGTCGTCTCACAACCGGCGAGCGGTCTGCCCGTAGGGGGAGACCTGGAGTTCGCCGACGACCTCACGCTCGGTCGCGCCATCGACGGGCGACGAATCCTCACCGATTAGGCGAAACGCACCACGCAGAGAAGGCCGACCACGAGGCTGTAGATCCCGAACGGGATAAGTGTCTTGGTCGTGAACCATCGAACGAGGAACCGCACCGCCACGTACGCCGCCGCCCCGGCGAAGAGGGCACCGACCACGGTCTGGGTCCGCACGCCGTCGCCGAGCGAGCCCATGAGGTCGGGCAACTTGTAGAGACCCGCGAGC
>DAIOEY010000151.1:0-4155 GCA_036745995.1 Acidimicrobiales bacterium
GATCACCTGTTCGGGGGTGTGATGCCTTTGCTTCATGCTGTCCTCCTCGCTCCATTTTGGAGCATCAGGACTCGCATTACTAGTGGCTCAGTTCACGGGGATCCGGCCAACGTGACGTTCTCCCTCGTCGAGATCATCAACTTCGAAGTCGAGATGCATCTGTTTCGGCATGATCCCATCGGGCCAGGTGGGCGCCACATAGTTCTCGACTCTCTGAAAACTCAAAGCTGGAAGGGAATCATGCACCAAGTCGATGTCTGGCATATCTTCCGGGGCGTAACCCGGCCAAGTCTCTACCGCAATGCCAGTTAGGGCCGAGTAAAACTTTGCGAGCTCGAAGGGGTCGGGACAGTCAAGCAAGACGAGGTGCAGTCGTGGAAATTTCATACCACCACGCTATATCTCACTTCGATTTGCCTACCAACCGCCGAGTCTCCACTCGGAGAATGTGCAAGTCGGCCCTTCGACACCAACCGTGTGTGCTTTCACGACGCTCGCACGGTCACGTCGACGAAGAAGAGCCGGCTCGGCATTAGGCACTGAGGGTAGCAGGCGGGGTTGCCGACAGCGGAGACACGAGCGGTACCGGGAGCAAGGGCACGGAAGACGAAGAGACCGGCGACGAGGTTCATCTCGGGCAAGGACATCAAGACCCGCGGATCAGAGGAGACAGCCGCGGTCCAGACCATCGGCGAGGCGATCAGTCGCGCCGTCAAGAGGTCGCCAACGGCAAGTGCGTAGTGGTGTCCGGAGTCGGCAAGCGTCACTGTGACGCTACGGGACCGAGTGAGAACGAAGGAGGTGGTGGCGCGATGAGTCAGGCCTAGGAAATTCGCGTTGAAGGCGTAGCGGCCGGCGGGCACGGCCAGATCGGGATGACCGGTTCGCTGATCCCAGGTGAGCCGGTCGCGGTACGTGGCCCCCGGGGCGAGGGTGCGGTGGAGGAGGTAGTAAGCGCACGGGGCGGGGCGTCCACCAAACCAGCACGAACCCCAGACGGTGACGCCGGCGGAGTTGGTGAGGACAAAGTTGGGCGAGAAGGGTCCGGTGGCGTACGAGCAGGCGATGGCCGAGTGGTTATGCAGCGCAACAGTGACGTGCACCGTGGTGCCCGATGTATAGACCGATTGGTCGGGAGTAGCCGAGAGCGTGACCTGGGTCGGAGAACAGGCGGAGGGGGTAGCAGTGGCCGCGAGGGCGGAGGGTGCGCTCACGAGGACGGTTAGGGCGGTGAGTACAAGCGTCGCGACGACGAGACGGCTACATTGTCGCACGGACACCTCCTAGGAACACCTCTTGCTCTTTACTGTCTGGTCAGCGCGAAGTGTTACCCATGGCGTCAAAACTTGAGCGAACAAGCAATCGCCGATGTGGCCGTTGAGGCGGTGGCCGAAGAGCGAATAAGGCATTGATTTCCTGGCTTCCGTAGATTTCACTCCAAACATTGATGGCGGAGATTGTGGACGTCGGCCCGGCGACTTGACAAAGTTAGAAGCATGCGAAGCCTCGCTGGATCACTGGGGGTCCAGAAGATCTTCGCGAGGCCGTTGACCTCCGATTCGGACAGAGTCGCGCCTACCAGTGGACCGCAGCAACGTTAGACCCAGGCGTTGACCGCGATGGTCTCGCGTTCACACATGTTCAATATCTTTCTATTGACAGTGGTCAATGTATTGACTACTCTTCTTATCGACGAACATCAATCTAATGGAAGTAGCCGTGTCCCGACTGCAACTCGCCTTCAACGTATCGAATCTCCACGAAGCCCAATATTTCCCTCCGCTGGAAGGCACGCCCATCGAGACGTCGCCTGATCATCCGGTCCTCTGGCGTCGCTTCTTGCTCGACGATGTTCGACCCATCCACGACGACATGGAAAAGCGCCACGCGCCGTTGCTCGACGAGCTCCTCACTCCGACCAGCTGAAGGGACGGCCTCCATGCCCGACAACCGACTCATTGACGAACTACCGCCGGAGGACCAGCGACCACTCCGTCCTGCTCTTGCAGCGCTCGAGACGGAATTCCACGGGACCTTCGACGATGAGAGCATTGAGCACTTCCTCGTTGACTCCTACGAATGACTCGCCGCCAGGTCCAAGTCCAAGAAGTTCCTGAGCGTGCTCTCCGAACAGTTCGCGCGCGAACGGCTCAAGGCCATGACCAGAGTGGAGACGACGCAGCCGACGAAGCCCGGTGTTCTCTTCCTGTGCGTGCACAACGCCGGTCGGTCCCAGATGGCTGCAGGCTGGCTTCGTAGGATCGCCGGTGACCGCGTTGATGTATTCACGGGCGGTTCAGAACCGGGAGACGAGCTCAACCCTGTAGTCGTTGACGCCATGGCTGAGGTGGAAATTGATATCCGTGAAGAGTTTCCCAAGCCCTGGACGGACGAGGTCGTGCGTGCGGTTGACATGGTCATTGCCATGGGTTGCGGCGACGTGTGCCCTATCTACCCAGGCAAGAGCTACGTCGACTGGGAACTTGATGACCCCGAGGGCATGACCATCGAACAGGTTCGAACCGTCCGAGACGAACTCAAGTCACGAGTTGAAACTCTGGTTAGAGAATTTGAAAGTCGTTAACGAATTCACCGGTCAGTCCCCAGTCGTCATTGTGATCCCAAAGAGGGCAGTCGCCAGTGCTAGGGAGTTGGAGAGCATTCGGGCACTAGTCACTGACAAGATACCCTTTGACCCGGCTAAACCTCCTCAACCTGATCGAGCAGCCAGGGCTGAACCCTCCAGTTGGATTATGCACGTCGGCCCTCCGACGCTCGGCACAAACATCTCGACCTTCTTGCATGATGTCAATTGAGCACGTGCGAATTCTCGGAGCTACGTACGTGAGGTCGAAGCCCGGTGCACTCGCCGCAACTTATGATCGCGTCATGGAGCGAGTTTGGTCGGAAGGTGTTGTGAGAGAGTACGACGACCCTGAGGGTGTTGGCATCATTGATTCATCAGCAAATCCGGGTGGGTGCTGGTTCCACTATTCCATGATCGAAATGTCGGGGCGAAGAACACTTGCTATAGGACAGCGAGTGAGCTTCACTTTCGAGCACTGCGGCGATCAAGACGGGTACGCGACACGTGCGGTGCGCCTACGGCCGTTGCCCTAGTTTCGTTTCTGATGTTGTTGGGCGCCTACGCACGGTGGTGTCTGTTGCGTCGGGCTGCCCAACTGGAGGTGAAGCCCTAGCCAATGATCCTGATACGGCACGTCTCGCCGGTGGCGGAGTTCTTTGCGAAAGCGACGACGTGGTTGGACCCGGTCAGTGGGGACATCGCCCGCGTGACGCTGAAGGACCCGTCAGCAATGGTCGACGCGGTTCCCTTCATCACAACTGACCGGTTATCCATGACGCGGTACGTCCAGTTGACGCCGGAATTGTGGGTGAGCATGTCGACGCCGAAGTCGATGCTCAACGTGCCGTTGTCCTCTCGCTGGACCTGGAGGTTGCTGAGACTCCCCAATGAGCACGTACTGTTGCGCGTCACGGGCGACTTGGCTGCCGCCTGCGCCGGGATGGCACCGGCGGCGATCGCCGTGACGAGGGTGGCGGGAATGATGAAAGAGGCAAGTCGGCGACTTCTCATGACGGTGCTCCTTGTGCTGGCAGGTCTTTCCTGGTGACGCCAGTGTGGTCGACCGTGGTAAGACGGTCGTCAGGTGCGTCAAGGAAGACGCTAAGAATTCTCGGCGGCGAGGGGCGCGGCGACTGACCAGCCGCCGGAGGCGGGAACTTCTTCGCCGACCCGGGCCTCGTTGAGCGAGAGCAGATGAACGACGTTCGTACTCTTTGCGCTTCCTCGTACGTCTATTCGACAGACAGCCCTCAACTCTTGCTCGACGCGCCAAGATGGCAATCACCGGTCAGAGAATGTCCAGGTCGCTCCCCAGATCTGAACCCCCGCCTGCTCTCCTCGCCCATCGGTTCCCGAGTTTGCCGAAGGTACGTCGGTCACTCCAGCAAGGCGTTGACCCGGTCGGCGAGCGCGTCGTCGTGTTCGGGGTCGTAGCCGGGCGTCGCCAACGAGAGCAGCAAATGGTCCGCCACGAGCGGCTCGCCGGCCTCGCAGAGGTAGATGGCCTCGGCAACGACGCCGAGGTGGTCGAGCACGTCGCGAAAATGCCACGCCGCGTACTGCGCGTC
>DAIOEY010000152.1:0-4085 GCA_036745995.1 Acidimicrobiales bacterium
TGTGACTAAAGACCTTTCTTCGCTCTTGCACGAGTGCGCGGCCGAGATTGGTGAAGCGGTCAAGAGCCATCGCGGCCGTGGCTATTCCGGAGTTCGAGCCTCGCAGTACCACGTGGACGTCGCGGCCGATGAGGTCGCGCTTCGCGTCTTGGTGGGCGCGGGACTGAGAGTAGTCAGTGAAGAGTCGGGCGTCACGGGCCAAGGTGAACTGACGGTGGTGATAGATCCCATCGACGGCTCGACCAACTGCGATCGAGGCATTCCCTTCTTCGCCACGAGCCTGGCCGTCATGCGCGACGAGGAACTCATCGCGGGACTCGTCGTGAATCAGGCGACCGGCACCGCCTTCGAAGCGCACAAGGGCTCGGGTGCGTTTCGTGACGACGTCGCGATCAGCAGTTCTGGACTTCGCAACGTCGCGAACGCGATCGCGAGTTTCTCGGGTCTGCCGGATCGCCATCTGGGTTGGGCCCAGTCCCGCTCGCTCGGAGCGGCGAGCCTGGAGATTTGCCTCGTCGCCGATGGATCACTCGACCTCTTCGCCGTCGCCCAGCGCTCGACGCTGCATACGTGGGACTATCTGGCTGGACTGCTGATCGCTCGAGAGGCGGGGGCGGTAGCCGGCGACTACGGCGGCGAGGAACTCGAGACGTCCCTCGTGGTCCCGCGCCGACCCGTCGTTGCCGCCTCGAACGAGCTGTTGACGTTCATGCTCGACGTCGGGACACTCTGAGGAGATTTTCAGCGACGCGACAAAGCCGCTCGATTCAAGAGAGCACTCGCTACCATGAACGGGGCAGGGGCTGTCGTAATGAAGGTCTCTCAGTTGAAGTGCAGTGCGACATCGAATCGATGTCATTGCATGAACGTTGTGATCGCCAGCGGATGAACAGAGGAGAAACAATGACCGGAATTCGTAGTTTTCGAATGGCGTTGAGTGTCGTCGCGCTGTCCTTCGGAGTTGTCGGCGCCGGTGCACTGAGTGTTGCGGACGCGGGAGCGGCTGCCAAGGCGAAGCCCGCCTTGACGGTGACACCGTCGATCGGTCTGCACAATGGGACGACGGTCAAGATTTCCGGCAAGGGATTCAAAGCAAAGGATCAGCTCTACATCGTTGAGTGCCTCCGTGTCGCTAAGGGCCAAGGAGGGTGCAGCACGTCGGTACTGGTGCCGGTCGTGGTCGGTGCCCGCGGGACCTTCCCGGTGGTCAAGTTCAAGGTCTTCACAGGAAAAGTCGGTACGGGCAGGTGTGGCACGAGCGCCGCGACGCTGAAGAGTTGCGCGATCAGTGCCGGCAATGCCTCGGGTGGCGACACCGCGTCGGCGCCCATCATCTTTGCGGCACCAAAGAAATAGTCGCCGGGTTGGCGTCGACGATCCGTTGGTGCCGCCGGGCAAGGAAGTGAACGTCGTGGATTGGAGTTCGTCGTCGCGGGCGTAAGGGCGGCCAACGATGAAGAGGGGCACATGGACAACGTGAGCGGTGCGGCCAGGCTGATCAGCCCGTCCGGTCCCTCGACGCCCGCGACGTCACGTTTCCATTGGTCGCACTTCGGATTCGCGGCGTTGCTGTCGATTCTCTTTCTCACCTTCCTCGATATCACCGTGATCAGCGCGGTCCTCTCCAACGTGCAGTCCGAATTGCACTCAAGCGTTTCCGATCTGCAGTGGGTCGTCGGCGGATACGCCCTCGCCTTCGGAAGTCTGATGCTGATCTGCGGTTCGCTCGGAGACAACTTCGGGCGAAAGAAGATAATGCTCCTCGGCGTCGCGATCTTTTGTGCCGGTTCGATCGTGTGCGCCGTCGCCACCTCGTCGACCGAACTGGTCATTGGTCGCATGGTCATGGGGGTCGGTGCGGCTGCCTCGGAGCCGGGGACGCTCTCCATGATTCGCCATATCTATCCCGATCCGCGTCTGCGCGCTCGTGCACTAGGCGCCTGGGCCGCTGTTTCGGGCCTCGCACTCGCCGTCGGTCCGGTGCTCGGTGGCGTTCTCGTCGGTATCTGGTCGTGGCGCGCGGTCTTCTGGTTCAATCTGATCTTCGGTGGCCTCGCCTTCGCCTTCGCGTCGGTGGGTCTGCCCGAGTCGAGCGATCCAACGCGGCGACCACTGGACTTCTACGGATTCGTTCTCGGGGCCTTCACGCTGGGCGCGGCCACGTACGCGACGATCACCGGTGAGACGTACGGCTACATCACGTCGTGGATCATCACGCTCTACATCGTGAGCTTCATCTCGCTGGTCGCCTTCATCCTCGTGGAACGAAAAGTGAAGTATCCGATGCTGAACTTAAGCTTCTTCAGATTGCCCGCTTTCGCGGGATCGACGTTCGTCGCCTTGACCAGTTACTTCTCCGTCTTGTCGATCTTCTTTTTCGTCGCGCTCTATCTCGAGGTCGTCGGTTCAGCTGGCGCCTACCAATTGGCCCAGGATTTCTTGCCGTTGCTCGGCGGCATGGTGGCGGCGTCACTCTTTGCCGGACGCTGGGTCGGGGCCGTTGGGTCGCGAGTCCCCATGATGGTCGGTTGTCTGGTCGCCGCCGCCGGTGTCTTTCTCACGAACGCGTTCATCACGCCGACGGCCGGTCTCACCACCGTTGGATGGACCATGGCCATCGCCGGCATTGGATTTGGCATTCTCGTCGTGCCCGTGACCTCGACCGCACTCACCAGTCTGCCGTCGGAGAACTCGGGAATGGCGGCGTCGATCACGAACACCGCCCGCGAACTCGGAGCGGTGGCGGGCGTCGCAATTCTTGGCTCGATCGTCAACGGTCAGTTGACCGTGCAACTCACGAAACGTCTGATTCAAATCGGTATCCCGCCGATGTACCGTTCCGAGGTCATCACGGCGATTACCACGGGATCGGTCACCACGAAACTGAAGGGCCTGAAGCACTATGGTCCTGCGGTCCAGACGATCATCAAGAAGGTCGTGGCCGCCGCCTATCAGGCCTTCAGCCACGGCCTCAACCTGGCGCTGAGTGCGTCGTTCGTCCTCTTGTTGATCTCGGCGGTCGTTGCCTACGTCACCGGGACGTCGGAGCGGACCTGACGTGAAGGAAGCGCTGGCTCTTCTCTCGTGCCTCTTCGAGAGGCCCGCGCCACTGCGTCGACAATTTCTCCTGTGACCGATTGAGCCATTCAATCGCCGCGTGGATTGACGCGGCGTCGGTGTCAGGTGGCGTCCCGGTCACCTGGGCGTCGAGCGCTCCTTCGAGATACTCGACCGCGACGACCCGGTCGTGGACGTCACCTAAGACCGTCTGAACCTGCGCCAACGCGCTGGCGGCCTGGGTGGCGTCGTCGCCGAGGAACGCGCTCGCGATGGTCGTGGTGTAGCGGCACTGCTTGACCATGATGCGGATCCGGTGGAGGTCTTCACTGTTCGGCGTCAGACCAATCTCACTCACGTTGCGAATGAGATTCGCGTACGCCGCGCGAAGTCCGGGCATCAACACGCCGTACGCCGGCTGCGTAGCCAATCGTCGAAGGGGCGGTTCGCGTCGGGCGTCGTCGAGGAGGTCAAACAGGTCGCGATAGCGCTTTGACCCGAGGTCTTTGGTGACGCGACGTTGCTCGGACGTTCGCTGGCGACGGAGCTGCTTGAGGGCCGCGGTCGTCTTCAGCGAGGGGTGATCCCCGCACACCTTCTGCAGGAGTTCATCGAGCACGTCGAGGTCGCGCTGGCGACCAAGGGTCGAGCCCAGCCAGTGAAGTCCCGTGTCGAGTTCGGCGAGCGCCTTTCGTTTCACGACCGGAGCGACGACGTGCAGTTCGGATCGCAGGCGTCGTGCACTCACCCGGAGTTGATGGACGCCTTCGGGATCTCGACCGTCGCGTGCGACGGGGTCGAACTGGACGAGGTTCCCGATGTCCTTGGCCAAGAGTGCCCGAACCACTTCACCAGCGCTGAGGGGAGACGGTGCGCCGGGGGTAAGTTGAATTTCGCCCTCGAGCGACGCGCCGCTTATCGTGATCGCGACCAGTAGCGATTCGCACGATGGCGTACGTGTTGAGACGCATCTTGGACGTCCTCGCGCGAGCGCCCTCGCTTCAGCTCACTTGATCGAATCCATTTGG
>DAIOEY010000153.1:0-3946 GCA_036745995.1 Acidimicrobiales bacterium
TCTGGGAGGGTGGTGCGCCAAACGGTCCCACCGCCTGGTGCGATCCGCCGGGATAACGGACGTACTCCACGGTCTTGCCCATCAACTTGAGTGCGGTGTAGAACTCGTCGGACTGCGAGGGTGGCGTGCGCAGGTCCCCGTCACTCACGTGCAGGAGTACCGGGGTGGTGACCTTCGGAGCGTGGGTGACGGGCGAGCGTTCCCGGTAGAGGTCGGCCGCGCGCCATGGATCGCCCCCGACGGTGTCGCCCAGCCACGGTCCCACGTCGCTCGAGCCGTACTCGGAGGAGAGGTTGGTCACCGGTGCACCGATCACCGCGGCCCTGAACCGGTCGGTCTGGCCGACGATGAACGACGACATGTAACCGCCGTAGGAATAGCCCCCGACGAAGAGGCGCCGTTCGTCGACGTGGCCACGCCGCACGGCGTCGTCGACGCAGGCCATCAGGTCGAGATAGTCCTCGCCGCCCCAGTCGCCGATGACCGCGAGCGCGAACGCCTCGTCGTAGCTCACTGAACCTCGCGGGTTGGGCAGGATGATCGTGTACCCCGCCGCGACCAGGGTCTGGTAGTAGGGAAAGAGCAAGAACAACGGGTTCCAACCGTTGGGACCGCCGTGGATCTCAAGGTAGAGCGGCGTCTTGCCATTGCGGCGTCCGGGCGAGGTGCGCTTTGGCGCCATCTCGAAGTATTCGATCTCGAGGCCGTCGTGAGCTCTGACCCGCCGCCGGCGCGCGGGGGCCAGCTCTACTGTGGAAAGCAGCCCGTCACTCGCCCGACTGATCCGCTCCGCGGTGACGGACGCGTCGTCGAGCCCCCTGACGAATACGTCACCCGGGCGGTCGACCCACCCCTCGGCGAACGCGAGCACTCGCCGCCCTCGGTCTTGGAAGAGCGAGAATCCGTAGACCTGCGTGTCGCCGTCGACGACGGGTGACGCGTTTCGTCGCCCGATCCGCGCGCGCATGACGGTCATCGATCCTCGGTCGAGGGCGCTGAACAGCAGCTCATTGGACGAGAGCCAAGCGTGGGGTATGCCCGCGAGCAGTGAACGGTCGAAGTCAGGGGCTACCCGCACTGGTTCGCCCCCTCGCTGCGCGTCGAAGACGAGCATCTGGTGATTGCGTCCAGCCATCTGGCGGACTTGGGGAATGGCGGCGACCGCGACGCGACGTCCGTCGGGCGAGAACAGAGGGCAACTCGGCTCGCCCAGCGGAGCGGACAGTCGCCGGGTACGGCCGCCGCTCGCCGGGACCGTCCAGAGCTCGCCACGTCCGAGGACGTCGTGGCGCTGGCGTGTTCGGTCGCTCACGAAGACCAAGGTGCTCCCGTCCGGGGACCAACTCGGCTGCTCGTGGTCGTAGTTGCCCGAGGTGATCTGGCGCGCCGACTGGCTGGCGACGTCGTAGACGAACAGATGCGTGTGCCCGTCGATCCAGCCTCGAGTGTCCAAGCGATTGAACACGCCGCGCACGACGCGCGGCGCGTTGGCGACTTTCGGGTCCTTCGACGTCGGGTCGGGTAGTCCCACGGTGACGACCAGCACGATCGCCGAAGCGTCGGGCGACCACTCGAACCAGCTGACCGGCCCGGCGGTCTCCACCTTCGTGGCGCTGCCGCCGTCGAGGGGGGCGAACATGAGCGTGGGTGGTCCGTCGTCGGCTGACAGGTACGCCAGATACCGCCCGTCGGGTGACCATCGCGGCGAGAGGTCGTGCGGACCGTTGGTGAACTGTCGAGGTTCGCCCGACCCGTCGGAGGCGGCGACCATGATCTTGGAGATCGGGGAGTCCTTCTCGAGGTCGAAGGAAGTTTCCATCCACGCCACCCGCTCGCCGTCGGATGAGATCTGGGGGTTCGCGACCCCTTTGGCCAGATTGAGGTCATCGGGTCTCATCAGGCGTCGCGTCATACCGTCACGTCCTTTCAACGGGCCGATGCCGGCCAAGCGGAGATTCTTTCACCTGCGCGCCGCTCTCGCTCAGCCTTCGCTGCGAGTGCGAGCCGGCCGTGCGGGCGCCACCGACGTTACTTCGTCGTTCGGCGAAGGGTGGCCGCTCCGACGACGAGGGCGACGAGTATGTAGGCGAGCATGATCGCGAACTGACCAACGTAGTACCAGTTCGACTGCAGCGGCGCGATCGCGTGTACCGCGGCCGTCATCGGCAGTACGTCGGCGATGACGCGCAGCACGGCTGGGAGTTGGCTGACGGGGATGACGAGTCCGCAGAGGAGGAGCTGGGGCAGGATGAACGCCGGCATGAACTGCACGGCTTGGAACTCGGTGTGGGCCACGGCGCTGAGTGCCAGACCGAACGCGGTGCCGAGCAAGCCGGCGCAGAGCGCCACGATGCTCGTGCGCCACGGCACGCCTTCATGCGCCAGTCCATACCAGGTGTAGGAGAGGGCGGAGACGAGGAAGCTTTGGACGATGGCGAGGGCTCCAAAGGCGATCGCGTAGCCCGCGACGAAATCTGCCTTGGTGAGCGGCAAGGTGAAGAGCCGTTCCAGTGTGCCGACGGAACGCTCACGCAACGTGATGACCGACGTGACGAGGAACATAACCACCAGGGGAAATACACCAAGCAGCTTCGGTCCGATCGAGTCGAAGGCCCCCGGCCTGTTGGCGAGAGTCCACGCCAGGAGGCCCACCAGGGCGGTCGGGACGAGTAGTAGCAGGCCGATGGTGCGAGGATCGTGGCGCAACTGCTGGAGAATGCGTCTGGTCGTCAGCAACGTGCGCCGCGTGCTCATCGGGTCCCCTCGATCAGGCGCTCGAACGCGACGTCATAGTTCGTCGCGCCCGAGGTGACCAGCAGCGCCGCTGGTGTGTCGTCGAACAGCAAGTGCCCGTCGCGCAGCAGCAGCAGCCGGGCGCAGTGGGCTGCTTCATCCATCACGTGGCTCGACACGATGACGGTGGTGCCAGTCGTCGCGAGTTCTTCGAACGTGCGCCACAGGTCTCGGCGAAGAATCGGGTCGAGGCCCACGGTCGGCTCGTCCAGGATCAAGACGGGTGGCGATCCGAGCAGGGCCACGCCGAGTGATACGCGAGTCTGTTCGCCACCTGAAAGAGATGACACGAGACGATGAGCGAAAGAGGTGAGGGCGACGACGTCCAGAATCCGATCGATCTCTGACGGAGGTTGCCGCAACACGCCGGCGAAGTAGCGGATGTTCTCCTCGACGCTGAGGTCAAGGTAGACCGCCGATCCCTGGGCCATGTAACCGACGTGCCCTCGCAATGACGGCGAACCGACGTCGAGGTCCAAGATCCTTGCCGATCCGGACGTGATCGCCTGGACGCCGAGGAGCGAGCGCATCAACGTCGTCTTGCCACTGCCGCTTGGACCGAGTAGTCCGATGAGCTCGCCGGGAGCGGCGCCAAACGAGATCGATGTCAAGATCGCCTTGTCGCCCCGCACGACGCGCAGTTCCACCACGTCCAAGTTCAAAGTATTCGAGTACTCCACTCCGTTGGACACTACTGTCGATGAGGATTTGAACGTCGTGTCGCGTGCTCAGGCAAGGCGTAGCAACGCTCGTTATCGAGAGCACGCACGAAGACGCTTCGTGGAACGCAAAGCAGGACTCGCGTGTCGCCGAGTGGCTCAACTTCCACCGCGGCCAAATCTGGAAAGGTTCGGGCTGCTGTGGGGCGTGCGAACGTTGCTCTTCGCCGGTGCCATAGGCCTCGAACCTGAAGCAGCCCACTGTACAATGAGGCCAAAATCGACAAGGAGAGAACGATGGCGATCGAGGTCCTCGGAGTCGTGGCGATGGCCAAGGGTGAGCCGGTGGCGCTCGCCACCATCGTGGTGCCGGATCCGGGGCCGGGCGAAGCCGTCGTGTGCGTCCAAGCGTGCGGTGTCTGCCGTACCGATCTGCACTACCGCGAGGGCGGGATCAACGACGAGTTTCCGTTCCTTCTCGGACATGAGGCTGC